>PBRP01000055.1 GCA_002726655.1 Gammaproteobacteria bacterium | reverse complement strand
CTCACTGGGCCTGCCGCTACATTAAATTGAAACGCGCAAGCTACTGTCCTGCAGCAGCTTGCGCGTTGGTGACCCCTAGGGGATTTGAACCCCTGTTGCCGGGATGAAAACCCGGTGTCCTAGGCCTCTAGACGAAGGGGACACGCTGCAATCGAAGGCGCGAATTCTATGTATCTTAGGCGACTTCGTCAAGCGATTGAGTCTACCTATGGCAATTGAGCTTATTGCAATTGAATCTACCGAATTTCAGGAGTGCCAATTGTCGAGGAAGTTTGACAGTATCCTCGTAATTCTCTAGGTTGTATTGCTCGATTATTGGAGGCTAGATATGGGTGATCGTTCAAAAAAGGATGGTGTAGAAAAAAGGAGCGGGAATAAAGACCGGCGAGATACCAATGATGATCGCCGCGGGTCAGGCAGGGTTGAAACGGAACCCGACTCCAGAAGGAAGAATGATGATAGGCGCAAGGATAAGTAAGCCGGGTATTTACTGAATTTCGGTTTACCCAGACCTGGTGCTCCAGTTCTTGGCTTTGGACAAGAGCCTGCTAGTAAAGAATAACGCTCCGGATACTCTTCCCTTCGTGCATATAGTCGAAAGCCTGGTTGATATCGTCCAGGGGCATTGTAAAGGTAATAAATTCATCGAGCTTTATTTCACCGTCCATATATTGATTAACCATACCAGGTAGTTCTGATCGACCCTTAACCCCGCCAAAGGCGGTGCCTCGCCAAACTCTCCCTGTCACAAGCTGGAAAGGGCGGGTACTAATTTCTTGGCCAGCCCCGGCGACACCGATGATGATGGATTCTCCCCAGCCCTTGTGGCAGCATTCCAATGCAGATCTCATGAGATCAACATTACCTACGCATTCAAAGGAATAGTCAACGCCACCGTCTGTCATGTCGACAATCACGTCTTGTATTGGTCCGGAATGATCCGTTGGATTGACACAGTCGGTCGCTCCCAGCAACTTTGCCATTTCGAACTTATCAGAATTGGTATCCACGGCAATTATTCGCCCGGCATTGGCGAGTACAGCACCTTGAACCACACTGAGACCAATACCACCAAGTCCAAAAATGGCGATGCTGGCACCTGGCTCTACATTTGCAGTTTTGGTAACAGCACCAATGCCGGTTGTCACGCCACAACCTAGCAGGCACACCTTATCCAGGGGTGCCTCTTTGTTGATTTTCGCGAGTGATACTTCTGCAACGACGGAATATTCAGAAAAAGTGGAAGTTCCCATATAGTGGAATACTTCTTTACCATTACAACTGAAACGGGTGCTGCTGTCCGGCATCAATCCCTGGCCCTGGGTTGCTCTAACGGAAGAACAGAGGTTTGTTTTTCCGGATGTACAGAATTTGCATCTGCCACACTCAGCAGTGTAGAGAGGTATGACATGATCACCAGGAACAACAGATGTAACACCTGCGCCCACTTCTTCAACGATAGCGCCGCCCTCATGACCCAGGATAGATGGGAATATTCCCTCCGGGTCGGCGCCCGATAAGGTGAAGGCGTCCGTATGGCAGACGCCGGTCGCGACCATTCGGACGAGTACTTCCCCAGCTTTCGGGCCTGCTACTTCGACTTCTTCGATGGTCAGTGATTTGCCTGCTTCCCAGGCCACGGCGGCTCGTGATTTCATTGCAAGTATCTAGCGAAATGTATTGGAAGAATGTAACCCAGTTACCAGGAGGAATAAAGCATGCTCTAGCAGGCTGCTGAAAAGCAACCTGCTAGAGGGAGTGTCGAACTCCCAGGTACAGTGAAATTGGCTCGCCGATGAAATACCTTTCATTGCCGAACCCGAAGTCTGCCCGCTCCGCGTAGTCCGTATCTGTCAGATTCATTAGGCGAAGAAATCCAGTCCACCTGGTGGTGAAATCGAATGAAAAACGCAGGTTAAGGAGATCGTGACCCTCATATTTGGTCGTGTTCTGTGGATCCGTGTAGTAGTCCCCGAGATGAACCCACTCGAACTCTGCGGACCAGCTTCTGGCTCCTGGTTGCCAGGTAATGTTGAATGACCCCATTGTCCTCGGGGCCGTGTCTATATCGTTGCCTGATATAGGTGTACTTACTAATGCAGGATTATTCTCGTATTGATGTCTGGCCAGGCTCCAGAACAGGTTGCTGGATATGGTGTCGGAAACCTGCCATCGCAAAGTGAGTTCAACACCTTGATGGGAGGTTTCACCGTTATCTACATTGCTGCGGTTGTTGTCACGAAAGACAAAATTGTCCTTGGTCATGGTGTAGATAGAAACATCGTAGGAGGTATTGTTGTTCCCGCCTCGGAGACCAAACTCCAGGCTGTCAAGCTCCTCGGAATCTATCGTGCTGACTGTTTGACCTGCCTGTAGACGATATAACTCCGTTGCCTGAGGTGCCCTGAATCCCTGTGCTAATTGGAGGTACAACTGGTGGTTGTCACTGAACAGATGAATCAGCCCCAGCTTTGGTGAGAAGTTTGTGAACGAATCGTCCCTGTCCGCTGGTCGGCTGAAACGGCAGCCGCCGAAGCTGCAACTGCTTCCATCCGCCCGGGCGCGGCCATCCAGGATCTCGTTGTCGTAGTCGAAAGACACTCGTTCGAGTCTAGAGCCAAAGATCAGGTTGGTCTTGTTGGAAAGTGATAGGTTATATTGAGCAAAAAAGGCAACCGTATTGGCATCTACCTTGTAATCATAGTGATCCCCCTGTGGAATCGTTGCCACCAGGAATGGACTCCCCTGAGTTGCTTCAGCCTGAGTTTCCTTGAGGAAGCCCCTCGTTATTTCACCATCAAAACCAATAACCCAGCTATTCCCATTGTATAGGCTTGTTTGTATGCCGATGCTGGTGTGACCATTCTCTTCTCTTGCCTGCCCCGGCAGAAAATGCTGCAAAAATGTCATGTCTATGTGGCGGGCGTAGGGGGTGATAGTGAGTAAATGGTCATCAGCAAGCTGTTTCTCTAATCTTGAATTTATCCGCGCAGATCGCACATCGCGAAAGGCCTCCGGGTTCGGGTTAGTCTTCTTCAAACTTGATACTTTATAGGCGCTGACGCCCTGAACAAAACCTGCGGTTTCCTGGTTTAGGTTGGTATATGAAAAGGTTGTTGTAGCACTAAAATCAGTAAGATCGCCCCGAAATTTGGCAGTCAATTTTTGTTGCCCGAACCCTGAGTCGTCCTTGTAGCCATCATCGGTAGTGCCGCTAAAATCAACTCGCCAGTTCTCTCTGCGATGATTTAGTTTGACACGGGTGTATGCGTGCCCACCTGCTTCCAACTGCAGTCGGGATCCAGGGGTTGAGATTGCAGGCGTAAGTACATTGACCAGACCGTGCATGGCATTGGAACCATGTAGTGCTGATCCAGGCCCCTTGACGACCTCAATCCGTTCAGCAACCTCGCTATGGGATTCTAACAGTTCGTTGACGTTACAGAAGCCCGAAGCATGAACGGAAATACCATCCTGTGACATCAGGAATGCTCCACATCCACCGGCTCCAGTTAGCACCGGTGAACGAATGGCGGTCAGGTGTTCTTGTCCGTTGCCCCTGCTGATCCAGGTGCCCGCTATTCGCTGCATCACTTCGTTGATGTGGGTGTGATTGACGGAATCGATGCTGGCTGAATTGATCGTGGAAATGTTGGAGGACAGGCTGCCAACCGCTTGTTTATTTCTTGTAGCAGTCACCACAATTTCTTCAAGAGGGTTGCTGAATATTTCTGGAGAAAGAAGAAAAATGGTGAGCAGGAGCAGTACAGCAGACATAAAAGTAGCGTAGATTCCGAAAAGCACGCCATTATATAACTTCCTAAGTAGAAGCGAAGAGACATTTTGCAAGACGTCTCATCGCTGAATTTCGACCAGTTGTGCCAACACTGGTGCTGCAGAGCGTTATTTATTGACAAATGGGTTCGTATAAAGTGAACTGGGTCGCTTGGATACCCATGTTTGGGAGCTTTAATCTATGGCTGATGAAATGGAGGTTGGAAGAAAGGTGGAGAACATAACCACGTATACGCCTTCTTTACTGCAGTCTATTCCTAGAGAGGAACAGCGAAAGAAGCTGGGCATCATTGAGACCTCATTGCCATTCAAAGGAATGGATATCTGGAACGCATATGAATTTTCCTGGGTTGACGGAAAAGGCAAACCAGAAGCAGTACTGGCTCAGTTCCAGATACCAGGTAATTCGCCTAATTTGATTGAATCACGATCCCTGAAGCTTTATCTGGGCTCCTACTGCAATACCCCCTTTAATCATCGAAACGAAGTTATCTCCACACTGGAATCTGACCTGACGCTTGCTGCACGCGCCCCGGTCAGTGTTTCTTTTATGACACCAGAACAGGTCCAACATGTCGGGCTTGGTTCACTGGTAGGTAACAGCCTGGACAACCTGGACGTGGAAATTTCGGAATATTACTGGAATCCGGATTTCATTGAGGTTGAGAGCTCCACCATCGTTAGAGAATCCGTTTTTACGCACCTGTTTAAATCGCTGTGCCCGCTAACGGGGCAGCCGGACAGTGCGAGTATCCTGATTCAATACAATGGCAATAGTATTAGTCACGAGGGTTTGCTGAAATATCTTGTGTCGTACCGGGAGCATGAAGAATTTGCCGAACAGATTACCGAGCGAATATTCGTTGATGTCATGAACCGCTGTTCGCCTGAGCGGCTTGCGGTGAGCGCCAGCTTTGCGAGGAGAGGTGGGATTGATATCAATTCGCATCGAACTCATGAGGAGGCACTACCGGCTGAGGTCAGGGTCTGGCGACAATAATACCTGTGCCCAAATTGGGCTTAAGGATTTTGCACCAGGCTAGTCACCTCTTTTTGGAAATATTTTTGATCTGATCCACCCAATATAGGAGTTGGGTTGGAGCATCATGCGATCAATTTCATCCATTTCTTTATCCAGTTGTTCCACATCGTCAAATATTTTTGACCGGGTGATGAGTTCCTTATCAGGGTCAAGTTGCTTGACAACTTTGGCTGGATTTCCTGCAGCAATTGAGTTCTCGGGGACGTCACTGGCTACTACAGAACCTGCTCCTATGACGCTGTTCTTGCCGATCGTAACGCCCTTGCAGACGATAGCGCCGTCCCCAACCCACACATTCTCAGCCAGTGTAATTATTTTGGTCTTACCGACAGGCCTGGAGCGATCATATATGTCGTGCCAGTCTGCATCGGTCACGTAGCTGCCTGCGGCGAACATACAGTTGTCGCCTACATTGATTTCGCTGGCAGAGTCGAGGCGAACACCTGGGCATAGAAGGACGTTATCTCCAATGTTGATATGTCCCTGGTGTTCGTCGAAGGACCAGGTGGAAAGTGAAACCTTCCTGTCGGGTGTGGTTACGATGTGCACGCTATTTCCAATACGTATGTGTTTGCCGTGAACCTTCACGTTCCAGGGTTTCATCATGCAGTGACCTGGACCCAGTTCCTCTAGTTGCGGTGAGATAAAATGATCGGTGTACCAGCGCTCGAAATGGTACAGGAAACGTTTTACAGCATAAGGTCGATGGTCTTGAATCATTCAGTAATAATCCGTGTAAAGCTTGATTCTAGCAATAGAAGCCGTCCTCTGTGCAACCAGAGCATTTACCTCTGGAGCATGTTTCAAGTATGGTAGCGGTAACTTCAGCATATTTGAGTATCGGGTGGAAGCACTAGAGGCAATTTATGGTCAGGTGTCGTCTTCCAGTTTGTCTGGGGAAGTTGACTCGGCAGTACTGGAGAACATTGTCCTGGCGGCTCTGCAAGTGCCGGATCATAAACACGTGGGATTATGGCGTTTCCTCACCATCAGCGGTGATGCGAGGCAAAATCTGGGTGCACTGTACGCCCGCGCAAAGTTGACCGAGGATTCGTCATTAGGCTCATCAGCCCTGGAGAAAATCAGGAACAAACCCCTGCGCGCGCCACTGATAGTCGTGGTTTGTGTTACTAAGCGCGCTAAGGTGTCTGAGGTGGAGAGATTGCTGTCTACTGGCGCGGTAAAGCAAAACATGTTGTTAGCGGCATATGCGCAGGGAGTGGGCGCTAAATGGAGAGTCGGCAGTATGGCTTACAGCAGGGTCGTGTGTGATGGTCTGGGTTTGGCTGAAAAAGAGAAAATCGCGGGATTCCTGTACCTTGGTGAGAACGATAGTAACGTCGAATCCAAAGAGTTGATTGACCCCGGTAAGTATGTCACGGCGTGGACCGCCGACTGAAAACTGGTGCTTCGATCTTAATGGGATTTTAATGAGATATGAGCAACCTGGCAGCAACAGGCGGCTATGCAAGAGATGACGCCGAAGTAGGTTCAAGGAGGTTGGCAGTGGGAAAAACGACAAGATCAAGAAATGCTGGTCGGGTGCAGGATCGGCTTATTGATGAATTGATAGGTATCAGCAGGGGTGTTATTGCGGATGGCGTGGTTGATGAGAACGAAGCGATATTCATAGCGCAATGGATCGAGAATCATCGCGAGATTGCTGTTAAGTGGCCCGTCAACGTGCTCTATGTGCGGCTGGTCGAAATGCTTAAAGATGGAATACTCAGTGAAGACGAGCAGCAGGAACTATTGGAAACGCTTCGTGATTTGACGGGTGAGAGCGCCTTGTACCAGGAACCGAACAGACCCACGACGCTGCCACTGGATAAACCGGCACCCAGCATAGACTTTTCAGGAAAGACTTTTTGCCTGACAGGTAGATTCGTGTTTGGGTCAAAATTTGATTGCGAGGAAACCATCACGGAAATGGGTGGTGACGTAGTGCAGATGCCGGGTCAGGAGACAGATTACCTGGTTATTGGGGAATTATGCAGCCCGGACTGGATTCATACGACCTTTGGTCGCAGCATAGAAAAAGGCGTCGAACTTAAACAACTGGGCCATCCTATCGCTATCGTCTCAGAAGAGCATTGGGTAAACAGCCTGGCCATGGGGTGATTCGGAGGTAGCGGATTGCACCACTATCGTCGGTCCTGGCCAATATCCAACAAGATCGGGTTGCTGTATAATAAGCATTCCACCTTGGTCCTCTCGCAATAAATAATTGTGAACTCCGCCAGGCCCGGAAGGGAGCAACGGTAGCGATGAATTTGTGTGCCGGGATGTGGCTAAGGTGGTCTTTCAAGCAATTAGGAAGTTTTTCCGATTCCAGTACGAGGCAAAGGATCAGCGATCAGCAGGTCTGCTTCGGGTAGCAGTTCCTCGTCATCATCTAGGAATCGAATAACCTTCGCGACGACCTGACCGTTTCGATCCAGGAAACGAGATTCCAGAAAATCATGTTCATCGCGAACACTGAATGCCATTACTGCAGCATCGAATACGCCGGGAGTAACTTTGCGAAAGCCTGCCATTCGACAATTATACAAATTTGGGTAGACCGGGTCCTCAGATCGGGATGAGTGGGTTCTTCCATCCAAGCACTTGGCGGGAGCTTGTTTTTCTCATACTATTCTCTGCTCCCATAACTGAAATCGGATTGACATGTCTGAAGACTTAATAGAAACATTTGAAAATGGTGTCTGTACCTTGACCATGAATCGCCCTGAGGCACGCAATGCCATGAGCGGGCCTATGATGACTGCTCTCCATGAAGCTGTGTCAAGGGTTGCGGCGGACAGGAATGTTCGGGCTCTAGTGCTCACAGGTGCCGGTGGTGCTTTTTGCGCCGGGGGTGACGTCAAGGGTTTTGCCAGTGATGCGGGTAGTGGAAACAAGAGTGAACCACTCAGCCTCGAAGAGCGTGTTCAGGGTCTGCGAAGCGGAATGGAACTCAGCCGCACATTGCATGAGATGCCCAAACCAACACTCGCGGTGATTCCAGGACCGGCAGCAGGAGCAGGGTTGTCACTGGCGCTGGCTTGTGATCTGCGATTTGCTTTGGATACGGCCAAGATAACAACGGCTTTTTCAAAAATTGGAGTCCCCGGTGACTATGGCGGATCCTATTTTCTGCCTTACCTGGTGGGTGCCGCAAAGGCGCGGGAATTATATTTTACAGCGGACATTATCTCAGGCCAGCAGGCCTTTGAACTGGGACTTGTCAACAAGGTGGCTGGTGCAAGTACATTTGAAGCAGAGGCAAAAGCCTATGCTGAGCATCTGGCGAGCCTGGCCACTACGGCTATTGGCTACATGAAGAAAAACCTGAATGCAGCCCAGAATGGATCTCTCAGCGATGTGTTCGATCTTGAGGCCATGCACATGATGCGCTGCTTCATGACTGAAGATCACAGGGAAGCTGTCCAGGCCTTTGTCAAGAAAGAGGCACCGGTCTTTAAGGGTAAATAGCGGGGGCCGCTATTCCTTCCGGAAATCTCAGGAAATAAGCGCCGGATCTTTCGATGCCAGGTCTTATTGGCCTGGCGTCAGGCGATGTCGCCAATCAGCATGTCGGCCAGTTTGGCGCGCTGATATTTAGCGTCACCGTACAATACCTGGTTGTGCATTTGTCGCTTGAAGAACAGGTGTACGAAACATTCCCAGGTAAAGCCGATGCCACCATGAAACTGCACGGCGCGGCTTGATGAGAATACCGCCATATCGCCAGCCTGTGATTTCGCCATACGGGCAAACTTTTCAGCTGCTTCAGGTTCCGTATCCACCGCACAGGCGGCGTTATAGGTGAGAGACTTGGCCCGGTCTATATCCAGCATAACGTTCACCAGGGGATGTTTTACCGCCTGGAAAAAACCAAGGGGGTGGTCAAACTGGACGCGGGTCTTGGCGTATTCCACGGTAGTTTGCAACAGCCACTCGCCAGCACCTACCATGTCAGCAGAAACGATACAGAGGATTGCAGGAAGTGCCTGGTTGATCACGTCGATACCGGTTCCGGGCGCAGCGAGTTCTATGGCATCTGCATTGTTGAACTCGATGTGCGCTTGGTCACGGGTCAGGTCTATTATGTTGTCGGGGACTATTTCCACACCATCTGCGTTGCTGTCTACCAGGTAAAGACCAACACCGTCTGCGTGTGTCGCACTGACGAGGAACTGGTCTGCTTTCCTCGCTTCCTGTACATAATAGGATACGCCATTAAGTTTGCCTCCATCTATCGAAACATCAGTATCAGCTGGTTCCCAGCTTCCTTGCTGATTCGTGACTGCAAGACTGGTTGCTTTACCTGCCGCAATTTCAGTCAGCGCCTTAGTTGCAGCGTCAGATTTGCAGGCGTTTAGTACGAAAGTGGCATTAAATGTGGCGAGTAGTGGTGAGGGGAAAGCTGCTTTTCCAGCCTCCTCCGCCAAAGCGACAGCTGCCACAAGGGGCATGCCGACGCCACCTGCCGCTTCCGGTATACAAACTGCAGTCCACCCCAGTTCTACAATTTGTTGCCAGAGATCCCTGTCCCAGTTGCAATCGTTGCTGCGATTAACATCATGATCATAGGCGACGAGTGAGTGAAGCTTGTCTACTGGACAATTGTCCTGGAAAAACTTTCGCGCAGAATCACGCAGCATGGTTTCGTCTTCACTAAAGCCGAAATTTTTTGGTCGTTCTGTCATAGTCCTATCTCCGGCTATTTTGATTTGGCCAAGCCAAGTACGCGCTCACCTAGAATATTGCGTTGCACTTCATTGGTGCCCGCGGCGATGGTCATACCAAAGCTGTTCATAAAAGCGAATGGCCATTGTCCTCCTGCGGGAGCATTTTCATCAGTAACATTGAGGGAACTGGCTGCACCTTCGATGTGGTAGGCGAGCTCTGCCATATCCTGGAACAGTTCGGTGTAATTGAGCTTTGACTGCAGTGGTATCCGCATGGGGTGATCTGTCAAGGGTGGTACCGTCATTCTTCGCATTGTCTGTCGCATTCCTTCCTGGCGAATGACGAGTTTGACAATTTCATCACGAATCATCGGATCATCGGCGGCAGTTTTGTTGTTTCGCTTCTGGCTTTGGGCCAGGTCAACAAGCGACATGGCATTGGATGTAGAAACAGTTTCACCCTCCTCAAGGGACATACCACCTGAAGCCGGTGTAACCATGGGGCCAGCACCGCGCTCATGGGCAAGGGTGGTCATGGCAACCTTCCAGCCAGCACCTACATCATCCAGTCGATAGCGATCTTCCACCACGAGGTTCTCAAACAGGACCTCATTGAATCCAGTTCCACCGGTTATCTTGATCAGCGGTTTTATGGTGACACCATTGCCAATAGCGGACTTGATCGGGACGACGAAATAGGACAGCCCATTGTATTTGTCATCCTTGCTGGTACGACAGAGCAAGATCATCCAGGTGGCAAAATGTGCAAGAGAAGTCCATACCTTATGGCCGTTGATCACCCAGTTGTCACCATCACGTTCGGCGAAGGTTTGCTGATTGGCGAGGTCTGACCCTGCGCCTGGTTCACTGAACCCCTGGCACCAGATTTCTTCTCCAGATAGTAACTTCGGCAAGAGTTCTGCTTTGACGTCATCCTGGGAGTGGAAAAAAATAGTCGGCGCCGCCATGCCCATTCCAATGACATTAGGCAGATAGGGTGTTCTGGCCTGTTGCATCTCCTGGTTGGCGATTGCCTGGCAATCTGTTTTGCCGCCACCACCAACTTCCGTCGGATAGTCACAGCCGAGCATACCAGCGTCATAGGCCGACTTTTGCCATTTCTGCAGCCATGCTAAGGCCGCCGGGTCATAAAGTTCAAGTGCGCCCTGTGGAAGTTTGACAGGTGGTCTGCCCGGATGATTTTTAGCTAACCAGTCCTGGCATTGAGCGCGGAACTCTGCCTGTTCTGGTGAGTCTTTTGCGTCGGCATCGGACATATAATTCTCTCAGACATAAAAAGAAAGAGTTTGTACCCTATTCAGTGACTGAAGGGAAGCGTCAGTCGTGCGTTATTTGTGGCTTTGATGTTGGTGAAAAAAGGGCGAGAATAGTGCGGCAGTTGTGCCAGCGCCGTGTCACAAGGCTGTACTGGAAAGGAGGGTTAAGAAGTGCTGAAGCGGGTGATTGAGCAGTCCATGGACTCCCCGAAAGCGACCTTGGCGGTGATATGCCTGTTGACGATCCTGTTCGCAACCCAGTTCATCAAGATCCATATCGATACTGATCCAGAGAATATGTTGTCGGCAGACCAGCCTGACCGGGTCCTGTATGACGGGATCAAGAAAAACTTTACCATCCACGACCTTATTGTATTCGGCCTAACCGATGAGGCGGGTGCATTCAGACCAGCCACACTGGAAAAAGTATCGCGCATCATTGATGGAATTCTTCTGATACCTGGCGTTATTACCGACGATGTCGTCAGCCTCACAACCACAAATGATGTCACCATCAAAGAGGGCCAGTTGGAAGTGCGTCGCATCATGCGTGAGGTGCCGGAAACCTTAGCTGCGAGCGAAGCTTTAAGTGGGACTATTGCCGACAACCCGTTGCTGGCAGATAAGCTGATATCAGCTGACGGCACCGGCATTGCTGTCTACGTCCCTATTGTTGCCAAGGATCAGGCGAGGCGCATTGGCAGCGAAATTAGTTCGCTGGCGGGCAGGGAGCTAACGGAAGGGCAAAAATTTTATCTCGCCGGGCTACCCATTGCAGAGGATAGCTTCGGCATCGAGATGTTTATTCAGATGGGGATCATGTCACCGATAAGCGGCATGATGATCTTTCTATTATTGTGGCTGTTATTCCGCAAAATGACGTTGATTCTGCCGGTGATGGCGGTTGCCATGTGTACCGTGATTTTAGGGATGGGGCTGTTGATTGGCCTTGGCTTCACCGTACATATTATGTCCAGCATGATCCCCGTTTTTCTCATGCCCATTGCTGTTCTGGACTCGGTACATATTCTCAGCGACTTTTATGATCGTTACCCCGGTATCGGAGACAGACGTGAGACTCTGCGGCAAACTATGGATGCACTGTATACACCCATGTTATTTACTTCACTGACTTCGAGTATTGGCTTTGCGTCCCTTTTGCTGGCCCCAATACCACCCGTTCAGGTATTTGGTGCCTTCGTTGCAATCGGTATCTTGATGGCCTGGCTACTGACCATCACCTTTATACCTGCATCCATCATGCTGATCAGTGAGGATGAACTTCAAGTCGAGCTGGGCAAGCGCAGGGGTGACGGATCTGGTATGAATGGCAAGTTGCAGCAGCTTGGGCAGTTCGCGTTCAATCGCGCTGCGCCCGTCTCGATCTTGGCAGTGCTGGTACTTGCGGTCGGATTCTGGGGAATATCACGCACCGTCGTTAATGATAATCCCGTTAACTGGTTCGCCAAGGACCACGAGCTGCGTATTGCGGACCGGGTCATGAACAAGCTTTTCGGCGGCACCTACATGGCATACCTGGTACTGGAAGGGAAGGCGGATGATGACATGAAGCGTCCGGAGGTCCTCGAATATATGGTCAATCTCCAGCGGGTACTGGATACTGATCCTGCCGTTGGCAAGACCTCTTCACTGGCAGACATTATAGGTCAGGTCGGTTATGTGTTGCATGACAAGGACGTACGGTGGCGTAAGGTTCCAGATAATCAGGAAGAACTTGCCCAGTATATGTTGTTGTACCAGCTGTCTGGCAATGTGGGTGATCTCGATAAATTTGTCGACTACGATTATCGCAGTGCAAATATCTGGGTGCAGATGAAGCAGGGCGATAACCGCATCATGGCGCGGGTGCAGCATCGCTTATTAGAATTTACCCGTGCCAACCCACCTCCTGGTGATATCTCGCTTAGATGGTCGGGCCTGACCTATATTAACAAGGTGTGGCAGGATCTCATGGTAGGAGGCATGTTGAAGGCGATTGTGGGTGGTTTTATCGCTGTGCTGGTACTGATGGTGATCCTGTTTCGTTCAGTTGGCCTTGGACTGCTGTCGATGTTGCCGCTAACCTTCGCCATTACGATGTCATATGGCCTCGCAGGTTTTGCTGGCAAGGATTACGATATGCCCATCGCGGTAGTTTCCTCCCTGGCTCTTGGTCTGTCGATTGATTTTGCTATCCATTTTGTACAGCGCTATCGCGCCTGTCTTATAGAGACAGGCGGTGACCTTGAGCGGGCTAACCAAATGGTGTTTGGTGAAACCACGCGAGCCATCTTACGAAACGCCCTGGTGATCGCCATTGGCTTTCTGCCTATGGTGTTCTCACCGTTGGGTCCTTATAGGACGGTGGGCGTGTTCTTCGCACTGCTTATGATATTCAGTTCCCTGACAACCCTTTGCCTGTTGCCTGGTCTGCTCCGGCTCACTCACGGTCACCTGTGGACGGTCGGAAATGGTGTCATTAGCACGAGCGGAGACAATTAGTGCATTTAAGCAGGCTGAAAACAGTGCGACCCTTATTGTTTCTGTTAGTCCTGAACTGCGTGCCAGGCGAAGCGATATTCGCTGAGCCTGATGCAGCGAAGCTGGTGGCCGATTCTCTGCAGGCCTTCTACCATGCGGGGAAGGACATGCGCGCACAAGTCACCATGCGGCTCATTAACGCCCAGGGAAAGGAGCGCAAGAGAGTAATGACCATGCTGCGCATGGATACCGGCGAGAGGGGAGGGCAGCGCTACTACATTCATTTTCAGAACCCTTCTGATATTCGAGGCACGACTTTCATGGTTTGGAAACATCTTGAAAGGGAAGATGATCGCTGGATATTCATTCCGGCAATCAAACTGGTCCGACGTATAGCCGCCGACGATAAACGCTCCTCTTTCGTGGGCTCTGATTTTACCTACGAGGATGTTTCCGGTCGTGTGGCGGATGATGAAACCCACACATTGCTGCGCACCGAAGAGATTGCCGGGCGTGTTACATATGTTATAGAGAGTGAGCCAAAAGAACGGGCGGATTATAAGCATCGAAAATCCTGGATTGACCAGTCCCATGGGCTGCCACTTAGGGAAGAGTTTTTTGATGCTAGGGGCGAGAAGGTGCGGGTTTTTGTTGCTGACCAGATTGAATTGGTTGAGCAACACTGGACGATCACAGGCCGCACCATGAAAAATCTGCAGACAGGGCACAGAACGCAAGCGCGATTTGATGAGATCAAATATGATATAGGCCTCACGGAAGAAATGTTTACTGAACGATATCTGCGTAATCCGCCAAGAAAATGGATCCGCTAAGGCTTGTGGCTGTCATAGCCTGCGCTGTTGTGATGATTGGCAGCACGATGAAGCAGTCTTATGCAGGACATGTTGATTTGTCAGGTTTCGTCCAGGCGCAGGCGGCTTCCCTAATATCGGATGTGGGCTGCTCGCCTGGCACCCGTTGTAGTGTTCCCTTCAATGAACAAAGGGTGCAGTTGAAAGCCGACGCCGGTAGTGAAGAGGGGAGCGTGGCTTTCACAGGGAAAATCGATTTCATCAATGATGCCGCCCTGAGTGAACGTGACAGCAGGACCCGCGAGTTTTACATCGACTATAACAGCGGCAGCTTTACAGTCCGTGGCGGCAGGCAGATAGTTACCTGGGGTGTGGGGGACCTTCTATTTATTAATGATGTCTTTCCCAAGGATTGGGTCGCTTTTTACAGTGGTCTGCCCTTGGAATATCTAAAACTTGGCAGCGACTCACTGAAATTGGATTTATTCTTATCCTCGAAGACTTTGGAGATTGTTGTCAGCGATTTCACTGCGGACCGAATGCCTGACTACAAGCAGTTCAGCCCATTTCCTGCTGTTCCACAGCGCAGTATCAAGGAACCGGGAGAGCCAGAAATAGCCCTGAAACTGTCTGGCTATCTGGGCTCCTGGGATGCAGCAATCTTTGCCTCACGGGGTTTTTACCGGGCTCCTGCACTAACAGGCAATTCTGCTGAATTGACGGCTGAATACCCTCGGCTCAATACGGTAGGTTTCAGCTTGTCCGGACCCTTAGCAGGTGGCGTGCTCAATCTGGAGACAGGTTACTACGACTCGGTGGATGATTCTGATGGCGTCAAATCTACCATCAATAACAGCCAGTTGCGGTTTCTGATGGGCTATTCGCGGCAACTTGGTTCGGAGACACAGATAGGTATACAGGCTTATGCTGAGTGGATGCAAGACTATGAAGACTACAAACGCAATCGCTCCGCCCTCACTTTACCGGATAAACAGCTGCGTACTGTTGCGACTGTGAGGTTTACCCAGCAGTATCTGCATCAGACTTTGACGTTAAACCTGTTTGCATTCTGGGGTGCTGCGGAAGATGACAGCTATGTGATCCCATCGCTGCGATACGCATTCAACGATTATCTTTGGGCAGAAGTTGGTGCAAACATTTTCAGTGGCTCGCGGCATGGTATGTTCGGCACATTGGCTGACAATGACAATATTTACCTGACAGTGCGCTGTACATTTTGAGCTTGCTCCCGTGAAATTAAAACTAACCGTTTCGATCATGATCATACTGATTGTCTTTCTGGCATGGCGGTTCATTCGACCGATGAATATTTTTGTCGTTGATGATCGGTTTGCCTGGCCTGTTGATACAGCGCAAGCCCCGCAATCTATAACCGGGCTGGCTGCAACTGACTGTGGGAGCTGTCACCAGGCTTTCTATGAGGAGTGGCAGATGACTATTCACAGCCAGGCATGGACCGATCCCTATTTTCAGAGAGACTGGCATTTTGAAGATGCTCAACCAGCCTGCAGACTGTGTCACACGCCGTTGGACGTTCAGCTCCCCTACAAGGTAGTTGGATATAGTGATGAGGATAAGTGGGACCCGATCGTTGAGGAAAATCCATCTTTTGATCCCGTTCTTCAGCACGAAGGCGTGACCTGTGCTGCCTGTCATTATCGTGATGGAAAAATAGTGGGTGTGTACGGAGATACAGATGCACCACACCCGGTCAGAAAAATTGAAGACCCTAACCAGGTTTGTGTCCGTTGCCACATTGTCGACGGTGACCGCTGGGATACCTTTTACCGGTTTCCTGCCTGTGGCACCGTCGCTGAGATCCAGACTGGGCTTGCACCGCGGTCGGCCCAGAATATCGATGTGAGGGGGTCGTCAGGCGAGGTCGCCGTGAGTGAAACCGGCGTATTAGGATGTGTGGAATGCCACATGCCGCTGGTTATGCGACCTCTGGTCGAAGGTGGTGTTGTACGAGCGAGTAGACAGCACCTCTGGCGCGGAGGTCATAATGTGGAGATGGTAAAGAGTGCACTGACCATAGAATTTGCTGAAAAAGAAAGCCAGGGGCAGGCCCGGCGAGTATTTGGTTTGACGGTCACTAACACAGGTGCTGCCCACTATGTTCCAACGGGAACCCCGGACCGGCATCTTACGGTGTCTCTCCGCCTGCTTGATGAGGGGGGAGAAATCCTTAGTGTGAAGAACCATACATTGGAGCGTACTGTCATGTGGAGGCCTCTGATTGTAGACTTACAGGATACGCGGCTGCCGCGTGGTGAACCGCGTGAGTACGAATTGGAAGTTGGCAGCGATACCGGTGCGGTGCAGGTAGAGGCGGAGATAAGGTATCACCTGCTGGCCGAGTCCAGGCGTGAACGAATCGAATATGAAAACAGGACACCAATTGATTATGAAGTGTTCAGGCAGCGAATACCCCTGTAGAGGGGATGCGGTATTTGCGCCTTTACGTGAGTAGCTGGGGTTCGGTCGATTTGATGAGGCATAATGGGTAAATCAAAAAAAATTTGGAGTGAAGAACATGATCAAAATCCACGGAAACCTGACGGCAAACGATGACTATACCCACGAGTTAGGACCCGAAGAGAATTTCAATGAATCGGTCTACTTCAATTTTTTTGATAAGGAGAAAAATCAGGGTGGTTTCGTTCGCATAGGTAACCGTGCAAATGAGGGTTACGCGGAAATGACAGTTATCGTCTGGAATCCCGACGGCTCGGCATGGTTCAACTACGCGAAGCCATCGATCTCTCATAATGATGGGTGGGATGCCGGCGGGCTGAAGATCGACATCATCAAGCCCACTGAAACTGTTCAAACCAGCTACAAGGGTTCTGCTTTATTCATGCAGGATCCGCGAGCAATGAGTGACCCTGGAAAGGCATTCAGGGAAAACCCGAAGCATGAACTTTCGATTGATCTTACTCATGAAGCAGTGGGTCCATTCTATGGTCATGTAGGGAAAGCGGGAGACGGGAACGAGTTTGCTCGCGCCCACACAGAACAACATATGCGGGTCAGTGGAACTATACAGTTTGCGGATGAATCGCCGGTTTCGTTCAACGGGCATGGCCTGCGGGACCATTCGTGGGGGCCGCGGTACTGGCAGGCTACACCTTCCTACCGGTGGGTTACCTGCAATTTTGGTGATGACCTCGGCATGATTCTTCGCACTAATGGTGACGGGGAGGGCGGCGGTCTATTCCAGGAGGGCCAGGAGCTTGTCAGGATTACCAAGACGGCACTGACTACCGAATATGAACCCGGGACTAATTACCACCAGACCCTGCGAGCCGAAATGGAACTGGAAGACGGGCGCAAACGGAGCCTTGAAGGAAGGGTGATGAGCTTTATTCCCCTGCGCAACCGGCGAAGTGGAACGAGTACTCATGTTGGTGAGGGTATGACTGAATATACGCTAGATGGTGAACGTAAGGGTTACGGTTTGAGTGAGTACCTGGATCAGCCGGCCGAAGATTGATCGAAGCCGGTGGGGTCGGAGTAAAGTGCCATAGTAAATTTACTCTGGCACTTTACTCCGACCCCAATACTGTATCAGTAGACGTCTTTCCTTGTGTTGTAGATGTTGAATTTCCCCGTTGGCGTTTTCAGGCGCTTGTCTTTGATCACTTTCTTTAGCTTACGGGTTTTGTCGTCCACTATGACAAGGGCAGACGTCTTATCGACGGCGTTCCATACTGAGAACCAGACTTCATTACCCTGTTTGTTGTATTCGGGCTGAACGACTCTGGCGGCTCCCTGGTCAGCCACTCCCGCCCACTGAGCGATAGGTAGCGATTCGTAGCCTTTATCCATGTTGTTGATGTCGAAAACGGCGACAGATTGGGAAACCTTCTTATCTGGGTTCAGCGTTACATCTACCCACAGGTTGGAAGATTTCGGGTGAGTCTTAACAAAAAGCGAGCCACCACCCATTCCCTTGAGGGTTCTCACAACTTTCCACGCACTGTTTGGGTGCTTTTCAGGATCGGTACCGATGGCCGTGACATTTGCATTGCCGAGTGCGCTGGTAACCCAGACAGGCCCATAGGTCGGATCAATGAAATTTGCTCCGCGGCCAGGGTGTGGGATTTCTGTTACATCGATCAGCGCTTCCATATTCCTGTCTTTGGAATCTATCACTGCGATCTTGTTTGACTTGTTCGCAGCTGTAAGAAAGTAGCGGTGAGTTGAATCCCAACCACCATCATGAAGATATCGGGCTGCTTCAAGGGTCGCCACCGAGAGTGCATCAATATTGCTGTAGTTAACCAGCAGCACCTTGCCAGTTTCCTTGACGTTGATAATGAATTCCGGGTGTTCATGGGAAGCGACAATGGCTGCTACCCTTGGCTCCGGGTGATATTCCTGGGTGTCGACCGTCATTCCCCGGGTTGAAACGATTTTCTTTGGCTCCAGGGTATCTCCTTCCATCAGCACGTATTGTGGCGGCCAATAGGCACCAGCTATCGCAAGCTTGTCTTCGTACCCAGGATATTTGGAGGTCTCAACAGATCTGGCTTCCATTCCTATTTTAATTTCCGCCACTTTAGAGGGCGGGTTCATGAATAGATCAATCAATGCGATTTTTGCATCACGACCAATAGTGTAAACATAGCGGCCAGAGTCGGATGGCCTTGAAATGTGAACCGCATAGCCCGTATCGACAATACTGACGATTTTCTTGCTGTCGCCGTCAATGATTGCAACCTGCCCCGCGTCCCGCAGGGTAACAGCAAAAAAGTTGTCTGTATCATACTTATGCTGTTTTTTGGAAGGGCGATCTGCTGGTACAACAATCTGATTCCAGGATGCCATCATTTCTTTCATGCCAAATTCAGGAGGCATGGGTGGCTCGTGTTGAAGAAAACGAGCCATTGCATCGATTTCTTCTGCACTCATATCACCTGATGTACCCCAGTTCGGCATGCCAGCGGGCGTTCCAAAGCCGATGAGTACCTTGAGGTATTCGGTGCCTCTTGTCTGGGTAATGTCTGGTGTTAGCGATTTGCCAGTCGCTCCTTTTCGCAGCACACCATGGCAACCGGCACAACGTTCAAAGAATAGTCGTGAGGATTGCTGATATTCAGCAGCGGTAATTTCTGGGCCATCAGGTGACAGCCTCATCGCGACTTCATCCATTGGAATTGGTGCGCCTTTGTAGCGTAGTTCGGCACCTTCAGTGCCTGGGTGATCTACAGCATCGTCAGTGGCTGAGAATGCGATACTGGTAAACAGCAATCCAATTATAGCTAGAGTCGCGTTGAGTAATGTTTTCATACAAGAATCCTCCTTGAGGAATGCCTCTTAATTTTTCGTGGCGGAATATAATTCTTTGGTCGCAAGGCTACATTTACATACGTCAAATATCAAAGCCTAGTCATCAAATTCTGCTGTTGGGATGAGTGTTCTTCTCTTGTCCCGTTTTTCGCGGCGCTCTCGTTTGCTCACCATCACCGGACAACGGTGTTCATCCCAGTAGGTCGTCTGGCATTCAAGACAATAGTGGCATTCCGTCTCATCAATTTCACCCTTGTTGTTGATGGCTCCCACGCTGCAGTCATTGCCGCAGGTGTGGCATGATGTTCCACACTCGGGTCTGCGCCTCAGCCAGCTGAATATTTTGAAAAGTGATGAAAAGCTCAGCAGTGCGCCCAGAGGGCAGATATAGCGGCAATAGAATTTGGTATTGAAAACCGATATCAGTATCAATCCTATTGCATAGGCGGAAAAATACCACTCCCGCTGAAATCTAAGGCTGATAGTCGTTTTAAAGGGCTCGACCTCGGAGAAGGTCGCCACCGTTGGAATGGAATTTAGCGCTAGCCCCACTAGCCCCATGAGTATTATGTATTTTAATGCCAGCAACCTTTCATGAACCATCAGGGGGAACTCATACTGTTTGATGTCCAGCTTGTGTGCGATCTTGTTCATGAGTTCCTGAATTGCGCCAAAGGGACATAGCCACCCACAAAAAATACCCCGGCCCCACAATAGGATACTCAGGGCGACAAATCCCCAGAGAATAAAGACAACCGGATCCAGCAGGAATATGTCCCAGCTGAATTCTTTTGCCAGCATGCTGATGAAGGTGAAGGTATTGATAATTGATAATTGAGCAAGGCAGTAGAAGCCGATAAAGACGACTGTATAAACTAGAAAGGCAATGTGCAGATAGCTAAAGATACTTGGGTTGACCACAACCCAATCCTGGAAGAGGAGCATCAGCACCAGAATGGTCAATCCAGTGATAAGCAGGATGATCTCTATTTTTTTCCCCTGCCAGGCGGTAAGCCAGAGGGGTTCGATATCTGCTACTGGAGTGTCAATGGAGTCAGCATGAGCTTGCAATACCCGCTGCGCAGCCTTAATTACGGACCCATTCAGGACCATGGCGGTGATAGTGGCGCCCGATATCCCGTCGATCGAGTTAGGGCGATCTTTACCAGTCAGGCGGATACGACTCGTTACTGACATACCCTCGTATTGTGAAGTAAAGTTGGTAAGTGTCTCGTCATTTACTCCGATTACCAGTATTGGCTCCTGATGACTGATAATCCTGACTTCAATAATTGTCCCGTCGGGCTTTATACTGACGAGTGCGCGGATCGGGTAACCTGAATAGGCAGGTATAGGTGCAATTAGATCTGTAAAAAAGCTGTAGCCCAGTATGTGTTTACCACCAAATACGATCAGGTGTGGTATCGGTGATTCTACGGGTAAGGTCCTGGTGGCATCAGGGAAAAGGTGAGCTACCAACTTTAGGCTGACTGCATCCAACTCTGCTTCACTGCCACGAGCGTGACAATCAGGGTTAACCAGAATCGCCATAAGGCAAAGCAGCGCAAAATGTATAGCTTTCAAGGCACTGTTCCAGGAACTCGAGAATTTTAAAGCTTAACAATTCAACTCCCAGCGGGAATTGATATCGATCAATGAGATTGCTACTTGTCCTGGCAGGAATACACTCCCATACCTGATCCTGGGCAAGAGCTAGCCCCTTATATGTTTAAATTCGGACAAGACCCGATTACTCTGATATCGTTTCGCCAAAATTGAACCTGGGATTGTCTTTATGCTCCAGGTATCCGGCAGGATCAGGCTTCTCATTACCTTTTCCTCACTACAGACGGCTTTGCAACTGGAGCAACGATGACACGACAGTTTCTACTTTCAATTTTTGTGGTTTTGTCTACCACCATTCTGCTTTCATGTGCAGAAAAGTCCTCTTTACCGGAGCAGGGTAAGGAGGTCACCGATGAGATAGCTCCCGTGGCTCAGCTTGGTGTGATTGTTGTGCCGCGTCATTACCATATTGAGTTGACGATTGATCCTTCTCAGGACGCCTTCTCCGGGCAGACAACAATCGATATTGATATTAACAAAGCGCTCGATCGGTTTTGGCTTCATGGTAAGGACCTGCGTGTATCGGAGGTCTATCTGACGGACAAGGATTCAAATCGGGTCGAGGCTACCTATGAAGAACGTCATGATTCGGGCGTTTCGATGGTGATACTGGAAAAGCAGGTCGAAGCAGGTAGCGCAGTTGTGCACTTTGCCTATGAAGCATCTTTTAATCTGGCCGCCGATGCATTGTTTAAGGTGGATCGAGGAGCAGAATCCTATGCTTTAACTCAATTCGAACCGATTGCTGCCAGGAAGGTATTTCCGGGCTTTGATGAACCGGTATTTAAGGTCCCTTTTGATCTGGAAATTGTATCGCGCTCTGAGGACATCGCAGTAACGACGACACCTGAAACCACAATAATTGAAGAGGGTAACGGTTTTGTGCGTCATACGTTTGAGACAACTCGCCCGCTGCCAACCTATCTTTTGGCTTTCGCTGTTGGCCCCTACGACGTTGTTGACTTTGGGATGATTCCAGCGAACTCAATTCGAGATAGGGAAATTCCACTTCGTGGGATCGCGGCGAAGGGGTTGGGTGAGAGGATGCAATATGCCTTAAGTAACACAGAGGGTCTGTTGACCAAACTGGAAGAGTATTTTGGCAGCCCCTACCCCTACAGAAAGCTGGATTTGATCGCGGTTCCGGATAGTTTTGGCGGGGCCATGGAAAACGTGGGAGCGATTACCTATGACGAATACCTGCTGCTTATGGATAAGAAGTCACCGGTTAGTCAGCGCAGGGACTTCATGGAAACCCATGCACATGAGTTGGCACACCAGTGGTTTGGTAATCTCGTGACACCATCCTGGTGGACGGATATCTGGTTGAACGAGGCCTTCGCAACCTGGATCAGCTACAAGGTAGCGCAAGCTCACTGGCCCGAGGGGGAATTTGACCGTCAGATATTGAAAGGGGCACTGGGTGCCATGAGCAATGATTCCCTTGCGTCTGCCCGGGAAATTCGAGAACCCATTGATCACAATGACAAAATTTCAGGTGCATTCGACGGTATTACCTATCAGAAAGGTGGAGGGGTACTGGCGATGCTCGAGCAGTACGCTGGGAAGGCACAATTCCAGAAGGGTATTCGATACCATATGGATCGATATGCAGATGGTACGGCCATGGCGGAAGGCTTTATGGAATCCCTGGTCCAGGGGTCCGAACTTGGTGAAATTGAACCAATCTTTCAATCCTATATTAGCCAGCCGGGAGTACCACTTGTTTCAATAGCGTTGGCTTGTGAAGATAATCAAAACCCTCGGCTTCTTGTGCGACAAACACGATATGCTCCGCTGGGTTCTGGAATTGACGCTGGTGCACAGCAATGGCAAATTCCCATCTGCATCAAGACCGTTCTGGGTGGAGTGGCGACTAGCGAGTGCTCGCTGCTGGACAAGAAGGAGAGGGAGATCGATCTTGGCCCCTCTCCATGTCCTGACTATGTGCATCCCAATGCCAACGGTAGGGGCTATTACCGCTTTTCCTTGGATGAAGAGAGCTGGAGTAACCTCCTTGTAAATTCTTCGCAACTAACCGCTGCCGAAGCCCTGGTCATGATTGATAGTCTCGATGCCGCATTTCGGGCGGGTAAAGTGTCGGCCAAAACCTACTTCAACGGACTCGCAACGCTTTTGAACCATGAAGCCTGGGATGTCGCAGATACGGTAACAAAGTACTTTGAAAGGATTACCAACATTGTGGAAGCCGACCAGATGCAGGTCCTGGAAAATGCCCTGCGCAAGGTTGTTGGACCGCGTTTTGAAAAGCTGGAGAATATCAGCGATACCAGCTCTGACCTCCTGCAAAAGAGGCTGCAGAGGTTCATGATTGTCATAGCGAAGGATCCCACCCTGCGCAAATCTCTAGCCAGCAAGGCGGCAGCCAGGATTGGCTTGGGCGGTGATCCAGATGAGACGGCTGCACCGGCCAGTCAGTTGGAAACAATATTTTCAGTTGGTGTGCAGGATTTGGGTGAACCCTTTTTTAACCTGCTGCTTGAAAGAATGCTTGCTTCTGAAGACCCTTCGTTTAGAGATTCTGCAGTTGGTGCCCTGGCAAGAGTTGAAGACCCGGTGCTGGTTAAAAAACTGCAAGAGGAAGTTTTAAATGGCGGATTCAGAGCAATGGAGAAGGTTGGGATTGTATTCCGGCAGATGGCACGAAGTGCAACAAGAGAATTGACCTATGCCTGGATCCTGGAAAATAGTCAGGAGGTGATTGATATGGTCCCTGAATCATTTCGTTCAGAGACCATCTCGGTAATAGGCAGTTCATTTTGTACGGAAAGTGGTGCTGTCGAATGGCAAAGGTTTATTGCATCAAATGGGGACAGGCTGCCAGGTTACGAGCGATCTCTGGCGCAGGCAACAGAGAGTATTCGCCTTTGTGCAGCACTGAGGATGAATAGTGCTGCTGATATTCTCAGCGCGGCCGGGGACTTCTAATACGAAATCGCTGGCTAATGCTGTTCGATCTGAATGCGTACACCAAACTGCCGTTCGACGTGCAGCAAGCCTGGCAAATCACTAGTACCTGTTACCTCAAGACCCTTTGCTTTCAATTCACTTTCCGCAGCTTTGGTGTCGGCGGACTGCAGTACCAGAGCGTACATACCTTCACGCCTGTCATTTAGAAAGCTGCTAAGGGCCTGGGCGAAGGGCCGACTTTGATCTTCAACCGAGACCAGTTCGATAAGTCCACCGGAAGGAGGGCGACAGATCGATGATTTCACGCCGCGGCCAATATCGATCGTCGGTTCATCAATAGGCATGGCCAGCTTTGCACCATAAACTTCCCGGGCAAGGGCCTGGTCCTTGACGGCGATAATCACCTTCTTGATACCGGATAACCCAGGTGGATCTGCACTGACGGCGCTGTCTGAATCCGCTCGTGTAAAGGAGTCTACCGGATAGACTCGTATCAGTACGCCATGAGTTGAGTTTGGGTGAATATCGCGGCCACTGGCCCCTTCCATCACCGGCATAACATTGAGTCCCCGGTCCAGAAGGTCATCAGCTTCAGCATTCGGGTCCGGCGCTTCCAGCATGAGGGCAAACAGTCCCTCACCACGACGGTCCAGGAAACCCTGCAGGCTCTGGCTTAGCGGTGAGCCTGGTACGGCGGGCGACATAAGCTCAATATTACTGCCCCCGCTGGGTACACACATAGCGAGGCTTGCACCAAGTTGGTCAACGCTGGTCTCTGACAGGTCGATCACTGGCATTCCAAACTTGTCTCGGAAGGTTTTGACGACCGCTGAGAAATCGTGAACGGCGATGGCGATTCGTGGCATGCCGGTTATCATGGGACACTCCTATTTTCTTCAGGGACAGACTACAATTGTCCTGTAATTGCTTTCTTTGTGGTGCTTGAACTTTTCATAGAAACACAAATATACGTTAGTAAGAAGCAATGTGTTATAAGAAAGATTGTAGTGTTTAGAACCCTGTGTTGTTGTGAACACCGTGCGAAAAGTCGCGCGGTATCCTGCTCATCCTGTTGTAGCGACTTTTGTTGGAGAGGATCATGGTTAATGGCAATTCTTTTAGATTTCTCAGTGTATTCCTATTGTTATTCAGCATAACCAGTTATGCGGAGGAAAGACCTTACTACATGTGGGTCGACGATGATGGCGTCCTTAATTTCGCACAGGATCGACCGCGAGACAGGGAAGCAGAGGAAATAGCCGAGCCACCTCGCAAATTTGGGCAGAGGCTATTTTCTGATGAATCCGCTGAAACTGCCTATATTTCACCTGAGGAAAAATTTACACAGCAAACTCGAGAAGTGAACTGTACAAGTGGCCGAAAATCACTTGAAAAACTGCAGGGTTTCAAAACGATTTTTTTCCGTGGGGAAGACGGCTTCTTTAGACAACTATCGGACGAGGCCAAGCAAGAAAAGATAAGTGAAACTGAGCAGACGATCAAGGAGAACTGCCCAGAACCAGATTTGTAGCGCCTCTGGTCGTGATTCAGGCTCTGGGCATACTGGTTTGCTGGCTGGCAATTTGTCTTATCGCGCCAAGCTTCGATCTGAATTCGACCGACCCAACCTGAGAGGCAGTGGGTTGGCTAGAGAACTGCGCAATCACTAACTCTTTCGATCGGTTGATGTAGATGACTTGTCCATGGACGCCAACGGCAGCGTATTCACCCTTGTCTGCATCAAGTATCCACCACATGTTCTTGTAATACTTCCAGGCTTCACCTTGATTGAGATCGTTATTCGAATATCGCTCACGGTCATTTTCATCAATCTTCAGGGTCTCATCTACCCAGTGAGCAGGAATAATCTGCTGGCCGTTTACCTTCCCGCGGTTGAGTATCAGACGACCAAACAGCGCTGCATCTCGAAGGGTGGATAACATTCCGCCGGTCGCAACTGGCATGTAGGCCCTGTCTACTACGATGGCGGCATCATGGTAGGTGCCCAGGCGCGACCAGATTCTGTCAGCAATAAAGTCGTGCAATGGCATGCCTGAGAGACGGGCGATGATCCAGCCGATCAGGTCCGCATTTGCAGAGTTGTACTCGAAAACTGCGCCGGGCTCGCTGCCGTCCTCTTGCTTGATGAACTTGGCCAGGAAATCGTGTACACCATATATTTCAGTATCTGCAGGTTGTACATCCTGTGCGCCAGGCAGATAGGCCAGGCCCATAGCAGGTGCGTAGTAGCGAAAAAATTCGGATTCAGGATCGACATAGTTTTCCTTGAAGGCGATGGCGCTGGCATGATTCAGTACCTGCTGCAGGCTTGTGCGTTCGAAACCCGAGCCTTTGAGTTCATTTATATAGACAGCCGGGGAAGCATTCAGGTCGATATCATGCTCCTCCATCAGGATGCCGAAAGCTGTACTGACGAGGGATTTGGTCATTGAAAACCAGATGTGCCTCTGCTGCTCCGAGAAGCCATTCCAGTAGGCCTCGTAAGCAATAGTGTCACCCTGCAATACAAGGAAACCATCTGCACAGTACTTTTGCAGCAACCGGCCGAGAGGCATCTCTTCCCCATTTGCATCCTGAACGTTGCGCTCAGCAAAAGTATCGGATTGGGCAACTTTAAGTACTGGCAGGTCACCACCACGCGGTACCATTGATGAATGAGTAACTGACTCCGTGTTGCGAAAGCCCCAGGTGCTGTATGGCAATTGCATATAGTTGGCAAAAGTTACCTGACTTTCACGCTGAGGAGGGAAACCCTGCATTACATCGGGATGGTTATTGGTCATGTTGTATCCGGTATGATTGGTTGATCAGATGGCTCTAGCTTTCCTGAGCCCTGGTTTGCATGAATTGTTCGAGCAGAACAAATTTCTGTATTTTGCCTGAGGCGGTCACAGGCAGTTCATCGACAAAAATCCATTCCTTAGGGGTTTTGTTGGGTGCCAGATGCTTCCGGACATAGGTATGAAGTTCTTCTTTCTCCACCTTTTGACCAGCACCGGGGCGGATAAATGCGGCTATAGCCTCCCCCCATTTTTCATCCGGTACTCCAATGACTGCAACGTCTCCAACGCCAGGGTGGGCAAACAATACATCTTCGATTTCACGTGGGTAGATATTCTCACCGCCTCGAATGATCATGTCCTTGATGCGCCCAACGATTCGACAGTAGCCCTGCGTGTCCATGGTGGCAAGGTCACCTGTATGCAGCCAACCCTGCTCATCGATAGCCTCTACTGTGGCATCAGGCATGTCATGGTAACCCTGCATGATGGCGTAGCCGCGTGTGCACAATTCACCTGTGATACCGGGGTTTACGACCTGACCTGTATCCGTATCGATGATTTGTACTTCCGTCTGGGGCAGGGGCAGTCCCACGGTCTCCGCCTTGTTTTCCGGCGAATCCAGTGGCCTGGTTTTTGTGATTGAGCAGGATGCTTCCGACTGACCGAATAAAACGGAAAACTCGACCTCCATGGTATCTTCGATGTGCCTGACAAGCGTGGTAGGCACAGGGGCGCCGCCACCACCAATAGTCTTTAGTGAGCTGAGATCCCTCTCAGCGAATCCGCCATGCTCCATCATGGCAATGAGCACCGTGGGAACGCCTCCCATGACATTTACTTTCTCGCGCTCACACATGTCCAGCACGAGCCCCGGCTCGAAAGCAGTAGGGTGTACGAGGGTTGCGCAGTTCGTCAGGGAACCCAGAATGCCCACGACACACCCGGCCACGTGAAAAAATGGCAATGGATTCATATAGGCATCTCCTGGTCGCAGCCCAAGACCCATGCCGACAAATCTCCCATTGTTGGTTACGCTTCGATGGGTAAGCAGCGCTCCTTTGGGCATTCCGGTAGTTCCAGACGTATATTGGATCTGGGCAATATCCCCGGGGGAAATCTCAGGCAAGGATTGATCAAGTGAAGCTGATCGGAGGAAAGTTTCCCAGTCAGAGAATGAGATTGCCTCACGCAACGTCGGGATTTTCTCCATCGTTTTAAACACCCACTGTTCAAGCGGGTTCTCCCGATACGTGGGAATGTAGAAAATGCCCGCTGCACGGGATTGCTTCAGCGCGTACTCAAGTTCAGTCTTTCGAAAAGCGGGGTTGAGTGGAACCAATATGAGTCCAGCCATGCCGGTACCCATGTACAGCAGAACCCACTCCGGGATGTTTGGCGCCCAGACAGCAATTCGTTCTCCCGGTTCGAACCGGTTGAGCAGTGCCTTTGCAACTAGTTCAACCTGTACCAGCATTTCTGCAAAGGTCCAGCAGTGAGGATCCGTGCTGGCCGGTTCTCCAGATACCAGACCCGGCTGGTCAGGATATTTTTTAGCTGCTTCGCCCAGGGAACTACCAATGGTGGTTTCCAGTATAGGTTCTGAGGTGTCGGCGGGGATGTAAGATGTGGTTAGATTCATTGTCCCTTACCGATAGGTTAGAAAGTGAGTACAACGCGGGTCAGATCGCCTTGGCGCATTTCCCTGAATCCCTCATTGATCTCTGAAAAATGTCTGGTTTTGTCTACCAGCGGTGTGAACTGAAATTGGCCACTCTCTCCAAGTGAGGCAATTTTTTGAAAATCAACGTCTGGTTTGGAAGACCCGTAAATTGAGCCTGTAAGTACTTTTTCCCGCAGCAGCATAATGGCAGGGATAGTCAGTAATTCCGAAAAGGCGGGGAGGCCAACCACTATTGCCCGTCCGCCTTCTCTGATCATATTGAAACACTCCTGCATAGTCGCGATCTGTCCAACGCACTCTATTGATACATCTACACCAATACCCGTCGCCGCAATGATCTTTTCCATTGCGTCTGAAGGATCGAAAGCAGCAGTTGCACCAACATTAATAGCAACTTGCCTGCGTTCCGGTATTGGGTCTATGGCAAATATCCTGGCTGCACCGGCAATTCTGGCGCCCTGTACAGCAGCAAGACCTACGCCCCCGCATCCCAGTACTGCCACTGATTCCCCCCAGCGGACAGCAGCGGTATTTACGGCTGCGCCAAATCCGGTTGTTACGCCACAACCGATCAGGCAGGAATGGTTGGGGGTCAGCGTGGTGGAAACAGGTACTGCCATGGCCTCCGGTACAACGATATGCTCGCAAAAAGCACCAAGCCCCATGAATCGATCAACTCCTTCACCATTCTGACTAAGGGGTCCCTTACGTTCAGTTGTCATATTGATTCGCCGGCATAAATGAACTTCACCACGCTTGCAGGATGGACACACACCGCATGCAGGTGTCCAGGACATGATGACCATATCACCTTCTTTAAGTGACGTGACCCGATCTCCAATTGCCTCGATGACGCCCGCAGCTTCATGGCCAAGGACAGCCGGGAACTGGATAGTTTCCTTTCCTTCAAGGGCGCTTAGGTCACTTCGGCATATTCCACAGGCACTAATTTTTACCCTGACTTCGCCCACTCCCGGGTCAGCCAGGTCGACTTCCTCGATTTTGAAATCAGCATTGCTTGAGTGTGCTATTGCTGCTTGGGTTTTCATGTAGGCCTGTCTCACTATCTGTAGTTTAAAAGCCGCCTGCGGTTAAGCATCTAGACTGGGAGTGTGTCACTCGGCACCGTGTATCCCAGATTGCTGGTCTTTCCAGTAGGGTTCACGGAGTACACGCCGCAGGATTTTCCCTACAGCTGTTTTTGGAAGCTCATCGACAATATGTATGGCCTTGGGAACCTTGAACCGGGCCAGCTGAGTTTTGACAAAGGCAAGTAATTCATCGGCCGTAGCCTCGTAACCGGATCGTAGAACAACTGAGGCATTGATTGCTTCACCCCATTTTTCATCGGGAACAGAGTAGACGCCACATTCAGCAATGGCTTCGTGTTCCATCAGCGCATTTTCGACTTCCGCCGGGTAAACATTAAAGCCGCCGGTAATGATCATGTCTTCTTTCCTGTCTGCCAGGTAAAAGTAACCATCTGCATCAACTCGCCCCAGGTCACCTGTTCGCAACCACCCTCCTACAAGTCGAGCTTCATCCAGGTCGGGTCGGTGCCAGAAACCGGGAGTCACCCAGGGTGCACAGATCCAGATCTCACCGACTTCACCCTTCTCGACATCGATGCCCTCATCGTTTCGGATCCTGACCTGTGCCTGCGTGCACTCCCTGCCAACAGATGTCAGCCGTTCTTCTTTGCCAGCCAGCGACTGTTCATGTTCCTCAGGTCCCATAAAAGTATTCAGGCAATAGGCTTCCGTTTGGCCAAAGCCTGTATAAAGGACGGCTCCCAGTTTTTGTTTTGCTCTTCTCACCAGTGAGGGTGCGGCGGGAGAAGCGCCGTATACAACAGCTCGCAAACTGCTTAGATCGGCTGTATCGGCTTTTGGATGATCCAGTAAGATTCGCAGTAGTGTCGGCACAGCCAGCATCATTGATATCTTGTGCTTTTCGATGGCATCGAGAATCGCCACCGGGTCCGCCTCTGGCAGGATGACCAGGGTTCCGCCCGCTACCCAGCAACTGTCCATGGCGCGACCACCGAAATGACTTAAGGCAAGTTGTCCCAACAGATTATCATCTGGCTGCAATCGAAAAGTCTGTTCCCAGAAGTTCATTGCCGCGGCGACACTCGCGTAACTGTGGGTAATGCCTTTTGGACGCCCAGTGGTGCCTGAACTGTACAGGATGTGGGCAATTGAAGCGGGTGGCAGGTCGACCAGCGGGGGATTCTCTGTGTCAGCATCAGGCAGATTGCTTAGATCTGTTATTCTCTCGGCGCTATGAAATGACAATACTTCCATGTCATCTCCCGCGCTTGCCAGTGCCTGCTGCACTGATTCCGGCGTCATGACGATGAGGAATTTTGCCTCAGCATCCTGCAACATGAAAGTGTGTTCAGACTCAGTCAAGGCACCAAGCATCGGAACCAGGGCGCCACCGGCGCGTGCGATGCCGATAACGGACTCAACATATTCGATGCAGTTATGCTGAATCAGGGCGACTCTTCCGCCTGGTTTCAGCCCCAACCTCATGAGACCGAGGGCGATAGCATCAGCATTGGCGTTGAGTTCGGCGTAGGTTCGTTGCCTGTTGCCATCAATCAATGCGATGTGGTCAGGCCAGTGCCGTGCTGCCCTTGCAGGATAGTGTGAATAGGGGTGAATCATGATTTCCTGCCTTGATCAGGAAGATGGCGCTCACCTGGACCCGCGTAATTCGCTCCCAGTTCATTAGGAATTATTCTTAAGGGAACGCCTTCCCGAATTTCTTCAGTGATATGAGCCAGCAGCGACATGCCGTAGGCAAGGGCTCCCAGCCCACCGATAATGAGTGGATCGATTTTCAGATCAGCGAGTATGGCACCAATGGCACCGGCGAGATTGATGGGGATTTTTCTGCTCTTCTGTGTTTCCAGCTCTGCTTCTATGGCGTCCAGGCGCTGTCCATGGAGTCCCCAACCACCCAGGTCGATGGCAAGACGCCGCACCGTCACGGCGCGCGGTTCGCCTTCCTTGTGAATTGGGTGTCCAAGACCCGGCACGGCACCGCGGCGTTCAAGCCAGGTTTTGATGGTGTCTTTACAGGCTGCACTTTCTTCGAGTTCCAGGGAAACTGATTCGATCAGCATTTCTGCGGGTTCTTGAGGTGATCCGGTAATTGAACCACTGGCCAGCATGCCGCTTGCCAGTGCGGGGATAGCTGATTCGGGCGAGGCAGAAGCGGTAAATCTGGCAGCCCCTACCGCGGCACTGATAAACTGTTGGTCCATACCACTTCGCAGTGTGAGGTCAAACAATGCAGCCTCACGCTCATCCGGTAATTCGCCGATGAGAATTAGAAAGGCTGATTGACTATATGATAGCTGAGCGATGAGTTCCTCAACGGGATAACCGCGAACATTGATTTTGCCGCCCTGTGCCATACTTATTCGCGTCGTCCAGTAGTCACTCCAATCGCCAGAGGCAACATACTGACCGACATGGCGCTTTTCAGTTTTATCAGACACTGCTGTTTCCTCGTTTTAGTTGGAAGGTTGTGTTGGTGTGAACAGTTGGGGTGAACATCGGTAGCTTGAAACCTGATTTCTGCTTAAAGGCAACCTGGACCTGCATGCCGATGCGCACCATCTCAGGCTTACAGTCAATGATGTTGGAAATCAGGTGCACACCATTCTCAAGTTCAATACTTGCCACGATGTAGGGTGCAGGAATGGCCGGATGATAAGTGCGGTGATAAACGACAAAGCTGAATACTTCTCCTCGCCCTGAAACAGGCTGCATCTCCAGGTCATCTGACCAGCATTCCGGGCAAACTGGCCCGCCAGGCAGGAACGGATGACCACAGACTTTACAACGCCAGACTTGTAGTAATTCCTGCTGGCACGCATCCCAGAACGACTCAGTAAAGGGTGTCGGCTGTGGCAGCGGATATTCATTTTCCATGCTCGCTTTATACCCCCAGAACCAGTGTTGTATGTGTGTTCATGCCAAGACCATGGCCGCTGATAAGGGCGGTTTCAGCACCCTGGATTTGACGATCTTCAGCTTCGCCTCGAAGTTGGCGGACAGCCTCAATAACGTGCAGCATACCGCCACCATAGGCTTCAGCCAAAAGCCCGCCGCTGGTGTTTACGGGCAGGCTCCCACCTGGGCCGATACGCCCGTGTTCAACGAAAGACCCAGCCTCTCCTTTTGCGCAGAAGCCATACGCTTCAAGCTGCATGAGCACCACGATAGTGAAACAATCGTATAGTTGCACCACATCAATGTCGCTGGGGGCAAGCCCTGCTTTATTCAAAACTTCAGGCCCACACCGGGCCGCGGGCAGGCTGTCGAAATGATCAGGTGATGAATAGGTGCCAAAATTGTGTGCCTGCCCATAGCCTAGGATCCGGGTGTGTGGTTTGAGTAGATCAGCCGCACGATCTGCGGATGTAACGACAACGGCGGCGGCGCCATCAGATATGAGACAACAATCGGCTTTCTTAAGAGGTTCTACGATATATCCAGCCTCTCGATATTCTTTCATGGTCAGCGGTTTCTGCAGTTGGGCGTTGGGGTTTCGGGCAGCGTGGGCTCTTGCTGCAATCGCCACTTCACCAAACTGATTTTCAGTTGTACCCCAGAGATGCATGTGTCGCTTTGCCGCAAGGGCGTGCAGCCCCGCGGCGCCAAATAGCCCAAAGGCAGCCTCATCGCCGCGAGCATAGTCAAATGATCCTTTGGCAGAAAGCGGCGCGTCCCCGTAAACACATAGACAGACAGAGCAGAGACCTGCCTCTACCGCCATAACAGCTCTTTGAATGATCGCCACACTGCCGGCACCACCAAGAATCTCAGAGCCTGTATAACGTGGGTTCAAACCAAGCAATTGTCCCAGTGCCAGATAGTGCGGTGTAATTCCATTGAGAATGCCCTGTGCGGGTCCGGGATCAGTAACCAGGCCATCCACATCCTGGGGTGACAACCCCGCATCTGCAATCGCTTTAATTGCCGCCTCAACTTCAAGGTCTAAGGCAGTCCTGCCTGTGAGTTTCCCGAAGGGAGAATGTCCAACTCCGGCGATTAAGGCTTCCCTGTTCATCCAGCAAGCTCTCCAGCTCAATCGAAATATATGAATAGTACAATTATATTGAGTGTCACTTGACAATCAAGTGATAGTTTCATAGATTGACAGTGTCGTGGAAAATTCTGGCTGGTATACCAATGGAACTGAGGCATAGCGAAGAACACGAGGCGGTAAGTCGAACCTTGAGAGACTTTGTTGATCGTGAAATCAAACCCAATACCCTGCAATGGGAGAGAGAAGGGGAAGTTCCCCGGCAGATCTTCACCAAGCTGGCCGATCTCGGATTTCTCGGTATACGGCTTTCACCTGAATATGGCGGCGGGGGTCAGGATTTCTGGTTTACAGCTATTTTACTGCAGGAACTTATGCGAGCCGGTTCAATTGGTGTAGTGGTTGCAATCATGGCTCATGCTGAATTTGCCACCAAGGTCATTGAGCGCGGTGGATCACACGAACTTAAGACAAAGTATGTACAGGCTGCCGCTGAAGGCAAGCTGATTGGTGCCCTTGGTGTATCTGAGCCCGAGGCGGGTACTGATGTCGCCGGTCTGCAAACGCGTGCGGTTCGGGATGGTGATGAATACGTGATTAATGGTTCCAAGCTTTATATCAGTAACGGCACCATTGCTGATTACATTACGACGGCGGTGCGTACTGGTGATGCGGGTCACAGGGGTATTTCAATTATTGTTGTACCTGCTGATACCAAGGGACTGACTCGTTCACGGTTGCAAAAAATCGGTACTCATTCATCGGATACCGCAGAGATATTTTTTGATGATTGCCGTGTTCCTGCAGAAAATCTTGTTGGCGAGGAAAATAAAGGCTTCCGCCTGATCATGGAGGGATTCGAAGGTGAGCGTCTTGTGCTTTCTGTCATGGCCTGCAGCCAGGCACGCCTGATGTTTGAACAGGCGCGTCAGTGGGGTCACGATAGAAAGGCGTTCGGACAGTCAATTCTCGGTTTTCAGGTTTGGCAGCATCGCCTGGCCGATGTTTTAACTCAAATCGAAGCAGCAGAAACCCTGACCTACAGGGCCATCGATGAGTACGTCAAGGGAGAGCCTGCTAACTCCATTATTTCAATGGCGAAACTGTTTGCTACTGAAATGGCACTTGATACAGCACGGGAATGTGCCCAGATTCAGGGCGGACTCAGCCACATGGAGGAGTGCCTGATTGGTCGCCTCTATCGAGATTCCCTCGCCCTGACGATCGGTGCAGGGACCAGTGAAACCATGCGCAACATCATTGCCCAAAGTAATGAACTGGTGGCTTAGCCCGGAGCAGGAATTCATGCCCATCAAAACAGAATTGATCGAAGGCGTACTGACAGTAACGCTTAATCGTCCGAAGGCGCGAAATGCCATCAATGCTGAAATGAGGGAAGCCCTCATCAACATATGGACTGATTTCAGAGACTCTGACGAAGCCCGGGTTGGGATTCTCACCGGAGCGGGAGAGCAGTCATTCTGTGCCGGCGCTGATCTCAAGGAGATCGGCGACTATTATCGAGCCATGACACCCATAGAACGGCGGGAAATGGGTATACGAACGCCGGGGCTCGGCGCAATAACGAGAAATTTTGATCCGAGAAAACCCATCATTGCAGCCATCAATGGACCCTGTCTGGCGGGTGGGCTTGAATTGGCGCTGGCCTGTGACATTCGTATTGCAGTTGAGGCTGCCACTTTTGGGTTACCCGAGGTAACACGGGGCATTCTGCCGGGTGCTGGTGGTACACAGCGACTTCCCCGGTCAGTGTCGCAGGGTGTTGCACTCGAAATGATTTTGACTGGTGCACCGATAGAAAGTGAGTCGGCCTTGCGTTGGGGGCTGATCAGCCATGTGGTATCTGCAGCTGACCTGATGAAAGAAGCAACTCGAATCGCGAGATTGATTGCCGCCAATGGCCCTCTTGCGGTACGGGCTGCCCGTGATGCGGTCTATCAGGGGTCGGCTATACCACTGGGTGAAGCACTCAGCCTTGAACAGTACCACGCGGAACCACTTCGGCTTTCCGAGGATGCCGCTGAAGGTGTTCAGGCATTTATTGACAGAAGACCTGCTAACTTCCAGGGCAAATAGATTTAGAACTGAGCAATGTTCTCGATTCCCATCAAATTATTAGGAACCTAAAATGACCCGAAAAAAGATTGCCATAGATGCATGGGCGACTCATATATCACCAGAAGGTGCGACCAAATGGCCTGCTGAGTTCATGCATATCTTCAACAAGTACAAGTCACCAAAAGTCATGACAGAAGGCCAGAGTATCGAGGCACTTCTTGATGAGATGGATGCCGCCGGCGTGGATCGTCTGATTCTGTCGGCGTTTCACTACAAGGGGGAGTGGGTACTCAGCAATGAAGAAGTAGCGGAGCTGGTCAAGCAGCATCCCGACCGGTTTATTGGTGCAGGCACCGTCAATATCATGCAGAAGCCCATGGAAGTGGCGGCGGAGGTTGAACATATGGTCAATGACCTGAACCTCTGTTGTATCCGGCTTGAGCCCTATATGTACGGCGATGGTACGACAGGTTTGCCGCCCAACGATAAGCACTACTGGCCTGTGTATATGAAGTGTTCTGAATTAGGTGTGGCGGTGGCGATACAGGTCGGCCATACCGGACCACTTCTGCCATCGGAATGTGGTCGACCTATCTATCTTGATGAGGTTGCACTGGCGTTTCCGGACCTCGTCATTCTTGGTTGCCATGTGGGGCAACCCTGGCATGAGGAGATGATGATCCTCGCCTGGAAGCATCCCAATGTCTACCTTGAAACATCGGCTCGAGGACCACGACAGTGGCCCGCTTCTCTTGTCGATTTTGCTACACGCTGGGGCCAGGACAAGCTCATCTGGGCGACGGATTACCCCCTGTTGAGTTTTGACAGGACTTTGACCGAACTGGAAGAACTTGGCGTATCCGAAGAAATTTATACGAAACTGGTGCGTGATAACGTGGTCCGTGCATTGAAACTGGATGTATAGTTTGTTCCAGATCAGAAGAAGTAAATTTCAGGGAAGTGAAACTAAAGCTGCCAATTCGGGAAACCTTTCACGACGTATAGAGGTTAAGAATAATGCCTGACAAATTGCTCATTGACCTTCAGGACGGTGTATTGACGCTGACCCTGAACAGACCCGATCGACTGAATGCAATCGATATTGAAATGCTCGATATGCTTGTTGGCGCTTTGGAAGATGGAAAAAAAAATGACAGTGTTGGTGTCATAGTCCTCAAGGGTGCGGGGCGCGTTTTCTGTGCCGGAGCAGATATCGGGCAGATGATTGATCGTACACCGGCTGACTGGCAGGAGATTGTTGACCATTACCTTGACCCTATTCGACTTATTGCATCAATTGAAAAACCTATCATCGCTCGCTGCCATGGTGATGTCGTTGGTGGTGGTCTTGGGTTGTGTCTTGCCTGTGATTTTCGTGTCGGTGCCCTAGACTCCCGCTACTGCACACCCTTTATAAATCTCGGGCTGGCAGGCTGTGATATGTCCTCCGGGTATTACCTGCCCAGGTTGATTGGTATGGGCCGGGCGACCGATATGATGATGACGGGTCGTTTTGTTGACGCCAGGGAAGCATTTGAGATCGGCCTGCTGAGCCGGCTGGTGAATGAAAATGAACTCGATGACGCAGTAATGTCGTTAGCCAGGACTTTTGCATCAGGGCCGACCGGTGCGCTTGGGTTTACAAAAAGTGCTATTCGAAGGTCGATGGATAATGATATCGGTGGTGAATTTGACTATGAGATATTTGCACAGGTGCAGTGTCTGCAAAGTGAGGCACATCGTGAACGTGTTGCGGCATTTTTTGAGAAGCGAGGACGATAAATATGTCAAATGCCTTATTGAGCATTGAACAGGTCCAGTTCGCAGAATCGGTTCGATCCTTTGTAGAGGCTGAAATTACTCCCAATGCGATGAGCTGGGATCTGCAGGAATCCTACCCCAAAGAACTGTTTCAAAAATTTGGTGAGCTTGGCTGGCTGGGTGTAACTGTGCCAGAAGCTTACGGGGGAACTGGTGGTGGTTCAGTCCTTTATGCACTGTTGTGTGCAGAACTTGCCAGAGGTTCCGCCGGAATTGCGCTGGGTTTTTACGTGCATACTGCGCTTGCCGGTGCTGCACTTGTTCATCTGGGAGATGAGGCACAACGAAAACGCTGGCTGCCAAAGATTGTAACAGGAGTCAAGGTGGGGTGTTGGGCATATGCTGAGCCAAATGCCGGGGCGGATGTTTCCAGCGTTAAAACACGTGCCGTGCCCGATGGCGATGACTACGTCATCAATGGAACCAAGATGTACATCACTAACGCTCCCTTTGCAGATTTCATGATTGTCGTAGCGATGACTAACCCTGAACTGGGATTGAAAGGTATGTCGGTATTCATCGTGGATTCCGATACGCCTGGTGTCAGGGTTAATAAGCCACTGAAGAAACTGGGAATGGGTGCATCTGAAATGGCGGAGATTGTCTTTGAAGATTGTCGTATTCCTGCTGAAAACCGACTTGGTCCAGAGGAAACAGGATTTATCAGGGCGCTTAAGGTTCTTACCCTGGGGCGAATTGCCAGCGCTGCTTTTGGTGTTGGCCTTGGCAGGGCGGCGATGCAGGAATCCCAGTCCTATTGCCAAAGGCGAATACAGTTCGGTGGACCGCTGACCACCAATCAATTCGTCAGGTTCACGCTGGCGGACATGGCCACTAGGCTGGAGGCAGCATGGCAGCTTTGTCTGCATAGTGCACGCCTGGCAGATGCTGATCTGCCCCATGACCAGGAAGCTTCCATGGCGAAACTTTTTGCAACCGAAACCTGCACCTGGGCGTGTGAGCGTGCGCTTCATCTTTGCGGTGCCGAGGGATATATGAAGGAAAGCCCGGTACAGCGATTCTACCGTGATTGTAAAGTGCTTGAAATTGGTGAAGGTACCAGTGAGATTCAGAGAGAGACTATATTCAGGCAGTTGGGAGTTTAGGAATGGGGGTACAGGAACGCCGGGAACGCGAAAGGGAGGCTCGGAAAGGAGCGGTACTAGATGCGACGAGAGCGATACTGCTTGAGAAGGGGTTTCGCGGCACGACGACTAAAGGTATTGCTGAGCGCTGTGAATTATCGGAAGCGACCCTGTTTTTCTATTTTAGCAACAAAGACGAAATCCTCGTCTCGCTGCTTTTTGAGAGTATTGAATTCTGGGCTGTTGGACTCGACAAAATTGCGAGATCCAGTGCAGGTGCAGAGAAAAAACTTGATCAGATTTGGCGCTTTCATGAAAAGGTCAATGATGAGCATCCGGAATACTATGTGTTGTCCGCTTATCTGGCCCAGCCGAATGCCCTTGAAGGTGTCTCAGAGGAGGTCAAGGAAAGGATTGTTCAACATTCCGGCGACAACTTTCAGCGGCTGGCAGGCCTGCTTGAGGAGACTACCGGACAGGTCGACGGGCGACACATGGCAGACACCATGTGGGCAACATTTCTGGGGCTGATGGTGTTGCGTGAATTCAGAGTAAACCTGGGACACGGTGATGTCAGAAACACAAGGCAGGATCGAATAACAGCTTTTGATTGGCTAAAAGATGGTTTCCTTAAAACAAATAAATAGTGGATTCTAAGATGAGTGCAATGCTGGCAGCGCGCCTTTATAAACCAGGTGAACCCCTAATGGTTGAATCCATCCCTGTTCCGATCCCCGGGAAGAATGAAATCCTGGTGAAGGTTGAGGCCTGCGGTTTATGCGGAACGGATATTCACCTGGCTGTGGATGGTGATTTACCTGTGCAGAGATCACCCATTACGCTCGGTCATGAGGCAGCAGGGGTTGTCTCGGAATTAGGAGAAGATGTGAGCGAATACAGGGTGGGAGATCGTGTTGCACTATTTCCTTCGGCGACCTGTGGTCGCTGTCGGTATTGTATGGCCGGCAGAGAATCGCTGTGTGCATCGGCAAAGGTATACGGCATGGTCCGTGATGGTTCCCTGGCTGAATTTGTAACAGCTCCTGTCTGGTCAGTAGTACGAATACCGACAGACGTTTCATTTGAAGAGGCTGCTATCGTAACCGACGGGGTGTCAACGCCCTTTCATGCATTGCGTTCGCGCGGTGCTCTCAAACCCGGGGAATCAGTTGCCGTAGTGGGATGCGGTGGCCTTGGTACCCACGCCATTTTACTTGCACGGATGATGGGGGCAGGGTTTATTGTTGCCATTGACACACAGGAAGCAGCACGAACCAGGTCATTGGAGCTTGGTGCGGATCTGGCGATAGACCCTTCGAGTGAACCGGGTGCCCGCAAGATGATTCTTCAGCAACTTGGTGAGGGTGTTGATTTATCACTCGAGTTTGTAGGGAGAGCAAGTACCGTAGACACGGCAGTTAGTGTGCTCGGCACTGGCGGTCGTGCCGTGATAGTTGGAGTGGGTATGGAATCACCACAACTGCCCCCGCTGGTTCGTTTTGTAGGCAAGGAACATGCGATTATCGGCTCTTTTGGAATGGACAAACGTGACATTGAAGATCTGCTGAATCTGGTTGCCAGGAAGCGGTTGGATCTGAGCAATTCTATTTCAGCCCGTTATCCATTGTCCGAAATCAATGAGGCACTTCACCGTCTTGCGAGCCAGAATACTAACGTGGTCAGGCTGGTCGTCAACCCGGGCAGTTAAAATTCCGCTGGGCGAGAGTGGGATGCCAAACCATCAATTCTAAGGAGGATAACCTGATGCAGTACGAAGCACTTATTTGTGAACAGAAGGACTCGGTTGCCCTGGTTAGGCTCAATCGCCCGGATAAGCGCAATGCCTTGTCCAGACTGTTGAGGGATGAAATTGTCGTTTGCCTTGGGGAACTGGAATCATCGGAAGACGTTCATGCAATCGTTCTGACTGGTGCGGGGCCCTCCTTCTGCGCCGGGTTTGATCTGAGTGAATTTCAAACCAGTGATATGGAGGAGATTTTTGCTCATGCAACCAGCTATCACCATAAGGTCTACAACTGCGCCAAACCAATTATTGCGGCAGTCAATGGAAACGCCATGGCGGGCGGAATGGATCTTGCCGCAATGTGCGATTTAAGGATTGCCGCTGTTGATGCGATGTTCGGACAACCCCAGGTAAAAATGGGGATTGCTGCTGCCTATGATCTGATGAGCTCGATATTACCTGACCCCCTGGCTCGTGAATTATGTCTGACGGGCCGGTCAATGGACGCCCAGGAGGCTGTGAGTGTTCGCTTTATCAACGAAGTTGTTGAGCCGGATCAATTGCTTGAGCGTGCCCACGAGGTTGCTGTGACCATCACCGGCTCTGGCAGCGCTATGAAGGCCAGCTTCCTTCAAATGCAACCAGACCTGTTTAGCTGATGTATTCCCCGGACTTATCGGGACTAATATCTACTCGCTATTTTTGCGTTCGCGATTGACAAGAAGTAGCAGAAAAAACGAGTATGTAGACGTCAGCTAATGTAAATCCAAAACCGGAAGGAGAAATTAATGCCTGATCTAGCAGATGATCTGAATAACCTGGTGATGTCCGAGGAAGTCCAGCCACTTTTTGACGCTGTTAAAAAGCACATTGATGAGAATGTGGAGCCGATAATCGAAGAGTTTTTTGCGCTCGACAAGGAAAAGGAAGACCGCTGGTCATGGCACCCAAGACAAATGGAACTGCTGGAAGGAGCAAAGTCCAAGGCTAAAGAATCAGGTCTGTGGAATTTTTTCCTGCCGGATGCTGAAACCGGAGAGGGGCTGAAAAATCTGGACTATGCCTATATTGCATCCGAGCTTGGCCGCAACGTGCTTGCCTCAGAGACACTGAACTGTAGCGCCCCCGATACGGGGAATATGGAAGTGCTTGAGCGGGTTGGTACAGAAGAGCAGAAGGAGAAGTGGCTGAAACCACTATTGAATGGAGAAATTCGCTCGGCCTATGCCATGACCGAACCAGGTCAGCCTTCCTCCGATGCCAAAAACGTCAGCACTAGCGCAGTGCTTGAAGGCGACGAATGGGTCATTAACGGTGAAAAGTTTTATATTTCCGGCGCCGGTGATCCCCGCTGCAAGATCATGATTACCATGGTGAAAACCGACCCTGATGCCGCGCCCAGCAGGCAGCAGTCCCAGATTCTGGTACCGATCGACACACCGGGAGTCAATATTGTTGGACCCATGCACGTTTTCGGCTCGGATGGAGCCCCTCATGGGCACATGAATATTAAATTCGAAAATGTCCGCGTACCAAAAGACAATATCCTGTTGGGGCCGGGACGCGGTTTTGAAATCTCCCAGGTACGTTTAGGACCGGGCCGTATACATCACTGCATGCGCTCTATTGGTCAGGCGGAAAAAGCACTTGAACTGATGGTGAGGCGGGCGGGTAGCCGCGTGGCTTTCGGTAAGCCTATTGCCAAACTTGGCAAGAATCTCGAGGTTATCTCCAGGGCAAGAATAGACATCGATGCCTGTCGCTTGATGGTATTGCAGGCAGCAAAGGCAATGGACGTGCTGGGCAACAAGGAAGCCAGGGTTTATGTGAGTGCTGTCAAAGCGATGGTGCCGGAGAAGGTCTGCGATATTATTGACCAGGCAATCCAGATGCATGGTGCCGCTGGTGTTTCCCAGTGGACCCCACTCGCTGGCATGTATACCGGGCAGCGTACCTTGCGCCTGGCTGATGGCCCAGATGAGGTTCACCACATGGTGGTGGGTCGTGCGGAACTTCAGAAGTACGACCTTTGGTAAGGCTAATTTGAATCTGGCTTTGTAAAGGAAGTTGATTGGCCTGAAAACCCCAAAGTTCTGACGCGGTAAACCGGGCAAGACAGGTTCGGGAGCGTGCACTGGCATTTAGTACGCATCTCGGGTCTGTTGATCTGGGTCAATGACTTTTTGGCACCAGACGGTGAGTATTGTCACATGACTGTACTCACTATTAATCTGGACAAGAGCCAATCTGACGCCATCACCTGCGAGCTTGGCGAAACGGTGTGTGCTGTTGATAGTCTAGAAGATGGATGCGTACTGGTAGAGAAAGAAGAGTTCTCTAAAATTGTCTATGGCATAACAGCAGATAGTCCCAGTCTTGCAGAGATTACAAATTTGGTCGGCCTGACGCTTATCTCAACTAGAATTATTCTTATCGGTGAACCAGGGTTGCTTGCCGAGCGCGCCGGTTGGTGCGGCCTCGGGGTGGAATTGCTACCCAATCCGACTACGGATGAACTGGTTCACGGTGTCGAAGAGAAAAGTATCACGGCTATCGCCCAGGGATAGCTATCGGATCTGCTGGTTTACCTATTCGGTATCTTCGGCGTATTCGAATTGCTCAAGCAGATTGATTGCGATGGCGATAAAGTCGCTATCGGTCACAATACCGCATAATTTTCCGTCTTCAACCACTGGCAGGCAACCTATTTTGTGACGCTCAAGGGTGTGTGCCGCGACCCGCAAATTCGTGGACGGTGATACCGTTGCAACCCCAGTTTGCATGATGTCCTTGACCTTCGTCTCTGTATAGACTGTATTCCGCTGGTCGGAGGTCACTGGTGTGGCGGATAACAAATCCCGGTGGCTGACAATACCCTGTAATTCACCGTCAGATACAATGGGTACATGGCGTATGTGCTTTTCCATCATGAGTTCATGTAATTCAAGCAGGGTTGCATCCGGTGAGAGGGTGGATATCCCNGTAGTCATAATCTCATCTAAAGTGACCATATTTGCTCCTATAATCCAGTTGTCTATTGCGTTGTTTCTTACTGGCAGTCAATTCCTGTCCAGATTCTACCTATTTAGAGGCTTGTTCCAGGTGGTTGAATTCACGACATTTCAAAATCATCAGTATGACGAGTTTGGTATTGTATGTACTAGAAACAACTGGATGGGAATATCATTTCCTTGTCCAAAATGCCTCACCATGTCTAGAATGCAACGCATATTGGTCATATTCGAATTTTACTAATACACATCAAGATTAACAACAGCAGCACTCGGAATTGTTCGTTAGCGTGAGTTTCCTAGTACTGCCTTTCCGGCATCATTACGCGAAGACCTTCGAGTTTGTCTGTCACTTTAATCTGGCAGGACAACCGACTGCTATCTTTAGCATCGAAGGCAAAATCAAGAATATTGCGTTCCAGTTCGCCCGGGGCTCCACAAACTGCCTCCCAGGTTTCTGGTATATACACATGGCAAGTTGCGCAGGCACAAAGCCCTCCGCAATCACCTTCGATTCCGGGAACCATGTGAGAGACAGCGCCCGTCATTAAAGATTGACCATTTGCCAGGTCAACCTCATGCTCGGTGCCATTGAATTCTACATAAGTAATTTTGGCCACTAGGGTTCAATCAACTTCCTGGCTTCCGCAATAATGTAGACCAGTTGTTCCTTATCATCAGTAACCGGGGTAAGTGAAAAATCGATCTCGTGAGTACCACGGCTAGTCGCCAGTTCTGTTCTTGTGCGTATAGGGAGGCCCTGGGCAGNTTCTGACACGTTTTTCTTTAGGACTACTTCTCTTCTCTCGCTCGAGTCTGATGCGTCCCACCAGCTTAGCTCCCAGAGACGTCTGTCTGCAATGGATTCGCCAAGGGGCAGCATCGCCCTGGCAGCACTATTAATTTCCAGTACCAGGCCAGTAGCATCAAGCAGGGCAATGGCCGACACCGTATGATCAAATATTGCTCGAAACCTGGATTCCTTGTCCTTAAGTACTTGCTGCGCGAGCTTGCGTTCACTGATATCACGAATCTGTGCGCTCATTATTTGCTTGTTATCAATATAGGTTTTGGTAATTGATGCCTCGAGGGGAAGCACAGTCCCTGATTTGTGCAGACCGGCTATTTCACCACGCTTGCCCATACGCTTCGATGGTGTTTTGTCCATGGCAAATGATTGCAGCCATTTAGGGTGAGCGTCGCGGTATAGTTCAGGAATCAGGGTGCTGAGTTTCTTACCAAGGATTTCCTTTTCAGTATAACCGAACAATTCTTCAGCCTTTTGATTCCAGAGGCAAATGTTCGCATCAGAATCAATGCTCAAAACAGCATCTTCACCAATGGCAATAATACGATTGGTGACTAACTGGTCATGGCGAAGTCGGGCGGTCTGCTCCTGTTCTTCGGTGATGTCTCGAAGTACCACTGCGAAATAGACATCAGACTTATCCTCAAATTTTGAAACCCTCACCTGATATCGCCTTTTATCACCGTTTTTCCTGACTCCGCGGAGAGACAGGTGTCGCAGTTGTTCCGGGTTGGGCTCTTCAGCCCAGCGTTTAAGCCACGCGATGACGTTGACTTTGCGTCGATTTGATTCAGGTAGCAATCGAGAAACATGCTTCCCCAGCATTTCGTCGTTGCTAAAACCAGATTGCTTGGCGGCAGAATCATTGAAGAACACAATCTCGCCAGAAGGTGTCACGATTATCAGTGCCTCAGGGAGGTTTATTAATAGCTGTGCAGCATATGATTCTATGAAACTCAATTGAATTGTTAGTACGAAGTGTTACTTTCGTTCAGGATATTTTGATCAGACTTCGTATCTTCCATGGCCTTCAGTATGCTCAAGTCCTCGTTGACGGGAACACCTACCGATTCGAATAATTCCTTTGTCCTTGGAGTAACCAACCCCGCCCTAACCAGCGCGGGTATCATCAGGTCTTTTAGAGAATGAACTTGCCCCGGGGGCAAGTCCCGACCCATTCCTGCTTCAGCTGCTTCTTTCATGCCGGCGGCAAAATCCTTTGGTTCTATGCCGCTGACTTCCAATACCTTTTGAAAGCCCTGATCTATCTCCGATTGACCCTGAACGAGAATATTCACTCCGTCAAAGGCAAATTGGGCAAGGTCTTCGACATCATCCGCGTGCATTTTGGCCACCAGTGGAGTGAGATAGACATGCCCAAATGACACATGCCGTGATTCATCTCTCATGANGTTGAAGGTGATGGACTTTAGCAGCGGTTCGTCTGTTCGCCGGTACATGTTATTGAAAGCACCAAGGGCCAGGCCTTCGATGATCATATTCATACCAATCATTATTTTCTTGTAGTTTTCCGTCTGCAGGGTCACGTCTATAAGCTTTTTCAGCCAGGGGCTCATGGGGTAATGGATGGCGATTTTGTTCACGTAGCGGTCATAGACTTCAACATGGCGTGCCTCATCCATGGTTTGGCTGGCGGCGTAAAATTTGGCCTTGATGTCGGGAACACTATGGGTGATCGTGGCCGCGGTTAGCGTTGCCCCCTGCTCACCGTGCAGAAACTGCGAAAGCATCTGCGCCGTAGAGTGGGCAGTAAAAGTCTCCTGCTGGCTGTCAGACAGGCGTTTGAAGAAAGGCATATCTGAATACTGGGTCTGGTCTCGACCCATGATTGGGTTCGATGGATCAATTTTAATGTCCCAGTCAAGGTCATCAGCGTCCCACTGGTTGTTCTTGGCGCGTGTATAGAGGTCGTTGATCTTGGGGATACTGGATTCGTAGTCAAAGTTCCAGCTCATTTCAGTAACGGTTGTGTAGCTTTCTGTCAGGTCCTGAATTTGTTCGTCAGTTCCTGGAGTATTATCCTGGCTGCCCATAGTAGTGACCAAAGAGAATTAATGATGAAATCCAGATTAGTGAGTATTTTTGCCTCGAACCTTGATGTAAATCAATATAGGGCTTGATCATCATGTTCCCAGCCAACTAGCGCCTCCACAGGTGCTTCTGGACCAATTGTTGATCTGTGTCATGGTGTTAAGTTGAAATGCACGTAATTTGTTGACAATCAAACAGATGAAATAGTTAGGATATTTCGTTCAATTACCCTGTTCAGCAGTCAATTTTAGACTATTCGGCAAAGCCGCATCCCCCGTGGTTGCTGACGGCTAGTGAAGACTTGACCCGGTTATATAACCCCAGGGTATAAATACAAGGGAACACAAAAGGAGAATAGCCCAATGTCTGCGATCCTGGACTCTGATCAAAGTACTGTCCCTGAGTTACAGCAGTACCGTTCAATTCTAGTGGGAGTCGACGCGTCCGATTACTCAAATAGGGGCGTTAAAGATGCGCTTGATCTCGCCGAGATCTGGCAATCCAAGGTTTCCGGGGCGCATGTCTACGCTGCCCAGATGCATGATCAGCGATTCAAGCAAATGGAAGGGGGGTTGCCGGAAAAGTACCAGGAGGAACAGGAACTCGAGAAACAGCGCGACATTCATGATGATTTGATTACCAAAGGATTGTCCGTCATAACTGATTCCTACCTTGACCAGGTCGAAATAGACTGTAGAGAGCGGAGTATTTCTTACCAGGCACGTTCTCTTGAGGGAAAAAATTATCTGCAGCTTGCCCGGGAGGCTAATTCGGGTCCCTACGACCTCCTTGTGATGGGTTCACTGGGTTTGGGAGCGGTACAATCGAGTCGTGTTGGCACAGTTTGTGAACGAGTGGTAAGACGATCAGAGATCGATACGCTCGTCATAAAAAACCCCGAGAAGCCAATTCGGAATAGCCCGATTGTCGTCGCAATTGATGGTTCAGCCTTGTCAAATGGAGGGTTACTGACGGGATTCACATTGGCCCAGGAATGGCAGGTACCTCTGCATGTAATCTCGGCCTATGACCCTTACTATCACTATGTTGCGTTCAATCGCATCGCCGGTGTGCTGTCTGAAGAGGCCGGGAAGGTGTTTCGATTCAAGGAGCAGGAGAAGCTTCATGAAGATATCATTGATGCAGGACTGGCGAGAATATACCAGGGGCACCTGGAAGTTGCCGAATCCCTTGCCGATCAACTCGGCATCAGTATCGCTACCAAACTACTCGATGGTAAACCCTACGAGGTCATTCAGCAGTATGTGGATGAAGTTGATGCCGGGTTGCTGATTCTCGGCAAGACAGGCATTCACGCGGATGAGGAACTCGATATTGGCGGGCAGGCAGAGAACCTGTTCAGAAATGTTGGCTGTGCTGTTTTATTGAGTCATCGTGGCTTCACCCCGGATACTGAGCTTATTGCCGAGAGCACAACATCCTGGACTCACCAGGCAGAGGAGCGAATGAACGCCATACCGGAATTTGTTCGCAGCATGGCCAGGCTGGGGATATTGCGCTATGCCCAGGAAGAGGGCCATACGGTGATTACGGAAAGTATCGTCGAAGCTGCAACTTCAGATTTGTGCCCCGTCAACCTGGGCGGATCGGAGGTGAAAGCAGTACCGGACCAACAAATGGTTTGGAATGATACAGCGAGTTCACTCTTGAACGCGATTGACAGCCCAGCGCAACGGCAGGTAATCAGGATGAAAGCCGAGAAGAAGGCCCGTCAGTCAGGGGGCAACCTGGTTGAGGAAAGTCATGTTCAAGGTTTCCTGGGAGCGGACAGCAAAACAGCTGAAAGTAAATGTCCGTTCAATGGCACGGCGGATCAGTCCGGGACAGGCGAAGTGGATGCCACTGAGCCGACAAAGACCCTTCAGTGGACCAGGGAAGCGCTTGAGCGGCTGGAGAAGGTGCCAGAAGGATTTATGCGAAAAATGACCAGTACCCAGGTTGAGACGTTTGCCCTGAGTCAGAATTACGACACCATTACTCCAGCTGTGATTGATGAGAAGTACAGCAAGTGGGGTGAAGGCTCAGAGGCCCAGGAACAGAAGCTGAAGTGGGAGCCGGAAGCCATAGAGCGGCTGGAAAGAATTCCACCATTCGTTCGTGGCATGGTCATGAAGGAAGTCGAGAACCATGCCGAGTCTCTGGGAATAGATAGGGTCACTGCTGAAATCATGGAAGAAGCGAGCGGTTCCTGGAAGGATTCTATGAAGTTTCACTCGAAACCCGGCCAGTATTCCTAAAAAGATGGCCAATGAACTTAACCTGGTCGCGGTCAACGTGACCACTAGGTGTAACCTCGCCTGTGAGCATTGCTACCTGGATGCGACCACACTGAAAGAGGGTACCGGGAACGAGCTCTCCACGATTGAGCTTAAGTCCATTCTCGATGATGTTCAGGCGCTGAACCCGGATGCGATGGTGGTACTTACGGGAGGAGAACCCCTATTGCGGAATGACCTTGAGGAACTTGTCCAGCATGGCAGTCAGCTGGGTCTGTTCCTGGTGGTGGGTACTAACGGCGTTCAGTTGACGCGAAAAAGAATCAGCATGTTGAAGACCGCGGGTTTGATGGGCGTTGGCGTTAGCCTGGACTCAATCGATGCGCAGAAACATGATGATTTTCGTGGTCGGCAGGGCTGTTGGCAGAAGACAATGGACGGGCTTGAATTGTGTCGGGACGAAGATTTGTCCTTCCAGATACACTTCACTGTGACTCAGTGGAACTATGGTGAAATCGACGACATCATTGCCTTGTCTGAAGGGCTTGGCGCCAGGGTGGTTAATATCTTTTTCCTCATCTGCACGGGTAGGGGAGAGACCGTTTCGGATATCACGCCTCAACAATACGAGTTGGCATTGCGGGATATCATCAAGGCACAGGAATCTTACCCGGAGATGATCATTCGACCGAGGTGTGCCCCTCATTTCAAGCGAGTTGCACTACAGTTGAACCCGGAATCAGATATTAACCGCATCAGCGGCCGTGAGGGTGATGGCTGCCTTGCGGGCATTCACTATTGCCGTATCACCTCCCAGGGGGAAGTGACGGCATGTCCCTACATAGAGATGTCCGTGGGAAGTATTCGTGAGCAGGGTCTTGGTGAGATATGGAAAGATGCCGGCCAGTTTCAGCAACTCCGGAATCCTGAACTGGAGGGCAAATGTGGGGTGTGCGAGTATCGAGCCATCTGCGGTGGGTGTCGCGCTAGGCCCGTTGCCAGCGGTGAAGGCATCATGGCAAGCGACCTTTTATGTGAGTATTTACCGCAGGGAAAATCACTCGTGGAACCCCTTTCAGATGTCGGGCTGGCACAGATTTCATGGGATGAGGCTGCCCTCGTGCGTATAAACAGGATTCCCGGGTTTATTCGCAAAATGGTGAAGAAAAAGGCGGAAGCCTACGTGTTGGAGCAGGAGGAAACGGTCGTCAAGGTTCACCACCTTGAGGAAATGACAGCACGACGGTTTGGTGGCAAGAGGCCCGCTTTTCAGCCGCCGGGGCCGGCCAGAACCAAGACTAAAATGGTTTAAAGGTAACGAAAACCAGAATTGGCACGAGAATCAACAGGGGAGCTTCATTAAAAACTCTCAGGTAAACACTTCTAATATCGAGCCGATTGTCTATCAGTCGTTGTAGGTAGAACCAGCAAACAAGATGGTAAGCCACCAGCGCTAATACAAATATAAGCTTCCCATACATCCAGTCGCCTGAAATCCCATAACCAAACCAGAGCCACAAACCAGCCACGATGGCCTGCAGTGCCATAACCGTCATGAAACGAAACAGTTTGGTAGCCATGATCTCGAGGCGTCGTACATCCTCCCCGAGGCTTAAGCCTTCCGCATAGTGGGCGAATATTCGTGGTAAATAGAAGAGGCCTGCCATCCAGGCGATAACCATCAGGATGTGAAAGACCTTAATCCACAACATGGTCAGCTTACGTCCTCTTCAGGGGATGTTCTTATCGCGCCATAGCAGAATAGTGCGATGCCGGCAACAATGAGCAAAACAAAAAATTCGCTGATCTGGAATGAACCACGCCAGGCAAGCATACAGTTCATGGAGCCAAGAATGATCATAATGGCCCCGAATATCTTCGCTATGACGCCGCGGCTTCTGTTCGCCTGGTTCATGTCGCAGGGTCACGTCGCCTGGCACTGTTTCTAAGCCATAGCATTTCCAATCCAATGACCAGGAAGAGTGCGATGAGCGCGCCTATGCATGGTAATGCGGTGGATTCGGACTCCAGTATTATCCAGTACCAGGTTGTCAGCGTATTTTTGGTACCGGATTCACCATTGCTGCCATCCCATGCACTAAAGGCGATGGGTATGAAGATTCCTTCCTGGATCTGCAGATCATCAATACTCTCAGTCGTGAGGTTCCTATTAAAAATTACACGCCAGGTACCATTCTCATAGGCACCGCTGGCGGCAAGGCTATTGGTGGCAAGCTCAGTTTCTGTACCAAAACCAGCGGCTTTTACAAGGCTCGTATTTTGCGACTCGGTAGTTGTTCTACTGGCCCATTGCCAGAGGTTGACCGGGTTTTCAGTATCACCCTTTACGAAATAGGGCTTTTCCATTCCCTCAGGAACAGTGATGGGAAGTTGAATGCTGACCATGTCCTGGTACAAAACTTCGGGGTCCGCTATCTTCTGTGCATCCTCATCACCTGGCAGGCTTTCAGTTCGATCATCCCACTCCAAAAGAATGGCTATTTCATCTGCACTGAATACAGAACGGACGGTAATAGTGTCGTTAGAAGGCGTGAAATGACGATCCTTTGCTATGATCTGCGGTACCAGGAAAAAGGACGATGGTATAGCCTGTTCCCAGATTTCATCATCCACTTCGGCGGGAACGGACCCTTCGACACGAAGGGACTTAATCACGGTATTTTCCGGGTTAACAACCCTGACTATTTTTGCCAGTGATTTAACATAGTTCGCCACATGCCAACGATCCTCCACACTGAGCATCTTCTTGCTCCCCGGATCGGCGAAGGAGGGCATCTGTGTGCCGGGGATACCTACTGAAATTCGTGTAAATACATCCTTCTGATCATTGCTGTGACGGAAGGTCCAGGGCTTGGTCAGGTTTCGCGGCCAGGTTCTCTCTCCATTGTCTCCCAACAACCGCTTAATAGCGTCTCCCTTGCCATCTTTGCCATGACATTCCGAACATCGGTCGTCCTGCAGAAATAGCTCCCTGCCTTTCTCAATAGATTCAGCGGAGGAGGGGATAGGCTCACCATATTCGACTGCCGGCCCTGCTGTCTCTTCATCGAATCCTGGGAAAATTTTGATATAGGCAACCAGGTCCCACATTTCCTGTTCGTCGAGAATATCCTCCCAGCCAGGCATCGCTGTGCCGGGCATGCCAATGCGGATCATTTCGTAAATATCCTGGTCCTGGGGAATGTAGCCGTCAAAGGCTGTTGACATGATCTTAAACATGCCGGAAGTGAAATCCCTTGGTGGTGGTACCAGCCTTTCACTGCCGGGTCCCAATCCATCACCATCCACGCCGTGACAACCACCGCATCGTTTCAGATAAATGCGCTCACCACTTTCACTGTCGCCATCTAGTGAGAAAGCTATACGGGGGCTTGAAGCCAACCATACGATCGAAAGGAGAAGAATCAATTTTGTCATGTTAGATGCACGCATTATCTCATTCCTCCCATGATCTGGGACGGCGCCCGGTATAGTCATAGAGAAAGAGGATAACCTGCCATATTTCTTCTTCGCTCAGGAAATCCTGCCAGATCGGCATGGATGAAATCCAGGGTGCAGCTTCATCCGGCAGCCCGGGACCTCCAGTGGCAATTCGCCAGAAGAGGAACGATTCCTGTAACTGTGCGATTGTGCCGACGTCCTGAAAATT
>PBRP01000155.1 GCA_002726655.1 Gammaproteobacteria bacterium | reverse complement strand
TCCAAATTTGTAAAAGAGGTAATAAGATCAGACTGAGACTGCACAGTGTGGATATGAGGGCGCTCATTCGTTGGATTTTTTGTGTGTTCTTCATGCCAAAGCCCTGCTAAAGGTAGAAATATTATTGAGTATGCTAGCAATATTATTAATATTAAACAATAATAATTTACTGTAAAACAATAATAATTAGAATTAAGTGGGGAGTGGTTAGTGCAGATATTTTTCTATGCGCCTGCGTACCAGTGGAAACCATAATCTGAATTTAGACCACCCGTACCACGGCCGGGTGCATGTCACACGCCCACCGAGAGTTGTGTAGTTAGTCATTTAGTTAATGTTCTTCATTCAAATTCATTTATATAAATATTTCTATATTCAACTTTAGCTGGTGTTCCAAAATGAATCTGTAAGCAAATATGTCCACTACCAGAGACAGATTCTTCCTCTTTAAAATCTACTGTTTTCAAACCATTTAAAAAAAGTTCAATAGATTGCCCGTTTGCAACGATACTTATTTGATTCCAGTCACTTGGCCTCAGTACGCCCTCAACTGCATCTTTATCTGCTACCGCCAGAAGGCTGTATGGAGCATTAGGGTCTGGATACCTTGATTTTTCTGGTCTAAATTCGTCAAGCAGGCTGCCCCACAAAGGATAAGGAACGGTCATATCAACTTCATTCTCATCAAAAAAGAATGGAATAAACTCGACGGCTAAATACCCCATGTCAGCCTGATAGCCAGACACTTCTGTAGATCCTTGAACCCTTTCTGCCCGAAACGAAACTCCTGGTATTTGATCACCTAAAATTTTTGCTTCAACAAGTAATTCAAAATCAGAGTATTCCTCAGTAGTACACAGGAATTCGTTTAATTCGATGGTCGAATTTAGATTGCCGGCAACTATCGCTTCATTTTCTACACGAAATTGATTTGCGTTCCCCTCCCATCCAGACAGCGTTTCGCCATCAAAGATTGCTTTAAACCCATCTCGTTGGCTAAATGACTGAGAAGCAATCAGCAGCAACGAACTCCCCAGCAACAAAGCAAATATCCTCATGTTTCGATACCTTTTTTTGTCGTTAGTAGTTTGTTCACTTTTTAAAGTCTATGTAACCCGTGAGGTAAAATATGCTTGATTACCCACTATTAGGATGCTTGCGATGCAAACAGTGTAGGGCACGCTCTAAACAAAAACAACGACAATGCAGAGCACCCGCTATGCGGAACAAGGAGGTCTGTGCCGCGCATGGTGGTAAATCCACGGGAGCCAAGACTACAGACGGTAAGCGTCGCTGCGCAGCAGCTAAAACAATTCACGGCAGAGAAACAAGAGCGATAAGGAACGCCAGAAGTGAGAAACTCGCTGAACTCAGACAGCTGGAGACTCAAATGGTCGAGATGGGAATTTTACGCGGCAATCGAACACCCGGCCGCAAACCTAAACTCCAACGAGAAAAGCCTCATTAGCAGGCAGGTAGATTTGCCGGAGATATGAAGGCTTGAATTCCTTCCAGTGGGATTGATTTCGGGTAGTAAATGGTATACCTAACATTTAAGTATAATGGCCTAAGAGCTTCTATAAGCTCATTATCGTTCGCCTTGTCTGCTGCTACTATCTGGCGGGCCAAATCTTCCGCTATTTGGTATTTTCCTGTTCTTGCAGGTCCAATCGTACTTTTTAAATTTTTCATTTCCTCCTCTGATGGCCGCTGTGCTAAGGCACCGAATTCGAATGTGTCTGAATTGAACAAAAACAAGCAATCTGGATTTGAGATTGGGATTGGGGGTGTATACTCACGAGGAAACTGACTCCTGCACGCTCTCACTATTTCTCTTGCCGCGATATCACTGGAGACGCCTTCCATTGATTCGAGAATACATTCTTCATATGAGTCCGGTCCGAAGAATTGGGCGTTAGCTTGCGAAGTGTTTGCTGCTGAATAAAGCAGGGTAAGGAAAATGACTAATTTTTTCATGGTTAGCTTTTTAATCTAAAGTGGGCACAAATATTCGAGCCGGGAATCGGCAACGAGTACAGAGATATATTCTCTCGTGAGGCCGCTTGGATAAAAAACTTCATATGAGTGCCTAACTATTGTATTAGCTATGTCTTTCGCCAGCGTTACATTCCCATCAAAATCTGCTGCTCTTAATTGGGCCATCAGTTCTTGAAAGACATTTTGTTTGCCGCGCAGGATTTTCAGTAGACTGTGTAATCGATTCGTTATTAGAATCGATGAATTAGAACAGCGAAATAAGAGTGTGCTATAGAACGTCTCTAAACTTCGTGACTTATCGCTATGCCAAATCATCGCATGCTATTCGCCATAATTGCCCCTCCTTTTAGACTTTTAGAGGCGATTTCAATCATTAAGAAAATTTAATCTTCCTGCAACGTCCTGTAGAGGTCCGCTCCTTTATAATTCCCGCATAAGTACCTACGCGAGAATTTGTATTTTGACCATTCTGCACGCTGTCGGTTGTAGTGTTTTCCCACCAAAAGTATTTCGTATTATTGGGATACTCAGCCTACTTTTCAGCCTTGTTTCCTGTGCTTCAGGGGACTTTAGCACCGACAGGTCTTCCCCGAACCTCCCACCAGAATGGAGTAGAGACTTTACTTCCGGAGAGGTTTCTGTCGAATGGCTGTCGCCTTTCGGTGATGAGATCTTGTCACGGTTGGTTAACTGTGCGTTGGAAAGTAACTATATGTTAAAGACTGAGGAAGCATATCTGGAGGAAGCATTCCAGGAACTCCTGATTGCGAAATCGACAGCACTACCCGTTGCAGCATTGTTCCTTTCCAGGTCCAGAGGGAGAGTTCAGGACAGCGGTCAGGGTCATTCCACCATAAGTTCTCCAATTGACCTGAACCTCAGCGTGAATTGGGAAATGGATCTGTGGGGACAGTTGAGTGATATTCAACAAGCTGCCCAATTGTACTATGCCGCTCAACAAGCCCGATACGAGTCCGCAAAACGACGGGTCATATCGGACACGACATCTACCTATTTCAGTGCGATCGAGGCAGTAGAACTGCTCAACCTGGCACAAAGGCGCCTGGGGAATGCTAATGAATCTTTTGAAATCGTTAATCAAGGCTACTTGTTAGGGATCAATGATGCACTTGATCTGTATCTTGCACAGTCTGTAGTCGAGACCAATGAATCACAACTGGCTGAGCGTCAGCAGCTTCTTCTAGAGAGAATCGCACAATTGCAGCTCAATCTAGGGCTCTATCCAGATGGCAACATGGAATTAGGATCAAATTTACCTGTCATAAGTGCGCCTACGTCGACAGGAATTCCTTCGGAGTTGCTGACCAACAGGCCGGATCTGCAGCTGGTATGGTTACAACTGCTTACTGCTGACGTGGAATCGGCAATTGCTCACAAGAATCGTTTTCCTGTTTTAACTCTTACCGCCAACATAGGGCTGGCCTCGAGAAACCCGCCAGATCTTAGTAACAGTGAATCCTTGCTGTGGTCGCTGGCAGGTGGCGTGATTCAACCGATATTTGAAGGGGGCCGGCTGCGGGCTCTTGAGAAGCAGGCTGATGCAAGAATTACTCAAGCTGAAAACATCTACCTGGATACTGTGAACGGAGCCATAGCGGAAGTCGAAAATGCGCTTTCGGATCGCAGGTCACTTGGGCAAAGTTTCGAATCAGCCCTTAATGCCGAATCAAGTGCGGATGCTGCCCTTACCCTGGCTCTCGAGCAGTATCAGCGCGGTCTTATTCAATACATCACTGTTCTGGGGTCACAGCAGCGCGCCTTTGACGCTGCCACTACCGTGATTCAGCTCAGGAACCTGCTTCTTCAAAACCGGATTCAACTACAGCTGGCGCTGGGAGTGCCTCTATGAAGTCCATATTGACCCGTATCAGCGCATTGCTGGTTCTATCGGGATTTATTGCAGTTTCATTTGCACTCTGGTTTTTTCGCCCGGATGTAGCAACGGAGACTGAACCGGAAACCGCTTCCATTGCTGTGGATACATCAGTAGTAAGGGGTCAGCCCTATTCCGTGATCCTTGGAAGCTATGGGCTGATTCGACCCACTGTGGCCAGTTCATTATCTGCCCAGGTCTCCGGTGAGATCGTTAATGTTAATCCCAATATTCGTAACGGTGGCGTTTTTCAAATTGGCGATGTTCTGTTTGAAATTGATCCCGTGGATTATGAGGCCAATGTAGACATAGCTGCCGCTGCATTGTCAGATGCAGAACAAGTGCTTGCTGAAGCAGAAGCCAGAACCAACCAAGCGAGCCAGGATTGGGTCAGATTGGGAAATTCCGGCGATCCTCCCCCGTTAGTACTTCGGCTTCCTCATCTAAAGGCAGCAGAAGCGCGGGTCCGAGCTGCTTCGGCGGAACTCAGGAAAGCGGAGGTAGAGCTACAGCGAACCCGCATAGTTGCCCCCTACGACGGCAGAGCATTGGAGAAACTTGTGGACGTGGGCCAGGTAGTCTCCAGCGGCACACCACTGGCGGAGATCTATTCCATAGAGTCCGTTGAAATCAGATTGCCACTGAGAAATTCCGATCTACAGTTTATCGATCTGCCGGAGTCGTTGTATCCATCGTCCAGCCTGATTGAATCTCATACTGTAACTTTACAATCAGAACTCGACAGCGCAGTAAGTTGGCCGGCTGATTTAGTTCGCACTGAAAGCGCAATAGATGAGGCAGCACGGCAGCTACATGTGATCGCTGAGATCAGGAATCCGTTTGCAGTGGAAACAGATGGTGGGCCAGCGTTAAAAATATTCCAATACGTTACCGCTGAAATTCAAGGCAGGATAGTTCCGGATGCCATCGTGGTGCCTGTGTCTGCTATCTACCAGAACAGTTTTGTCTATGTTGCCGAAGGGGATTATTTGCAGCTTCGCGAAGTTGATATCGCCTGGCAGAATGGTGAGGAGGCCATCATTGCTAGTGGATTGTCGGAAGGTGATGAGCTCATATTGACACTATTGGGTCAGGTAACTTCAGGTATTGGCATTGAGCGTACCAACTCACTTATTCCCGAGGATGATGAAGAGCAGGGGATAGACAGCCGATGATTGCCTGGTTTGCAAAAAATTCAGTCGCTGCAAATCTACTGATGTGGGCAATAATAATCGGTGGAGTTACATCGATTGTGTCCGGTATTACGCTGGAAGCGTTTCCGCCTGAGAAAGTCCGCACCGTCGATGTGTCGGTAACCCTGATCGGTGCCACTCCGGAAGACATGGAACTGGGAGTAGCGACGAGGATAGAACAGGCTGTCAGAGGCCTGGAAGGGATCGACAGAATTATTTCCCGCTCCTCCGAGGGTAATGTGACTGTCCAGATAGAAGCGCAGACAGGTTATGATCCCAGGCTTCTCCTGGATGATGTCAAGGCGCGTGTTGATGCGATTAACACATTACCGGAGGAAGCAGAGAAGCCGGTCATCGGATTAGCAATCGACTCCTATGAAACCATTGCCGTTCTGGTATCCGGGCGACAGACTGAAACAGAAATTCGCCAATATGCGGAACTGATCAGGCTCGACCTTCTGCGCCTGGATGGGATTACTCATGTAGAGCTCGAATCAGCTCGCCCCTTCGAAATTGCCATCGAAGTGAAACCTGATCGGTTGAGAGAATTCGACATTGCCATTGAAGACATCGCGGAAGCCGTCAGTAGAAGTTCGCTCGATATATCGGCAGGTAATATCAGGGCTGCTGGCGGCGACATCCTCATTCGATCCCAGGGGCAGGCGTACCGGCAGCACGAGTTCGACTCGATCGTTGTAAAAACCACTGCCGAAGGGACCCTCATTACAGTGGCTGATGTGGCCGTCGTGCATGATGGCTTCGAAGAGCTTGGTGTAATAACCCGCCTTAACGGTAATCATGCAGCAATCGTTGCTGTGCTCAGGGTCGGTGATCAGAATGCAATCGATATCGCTCAGAAAGTTAAGTCATACATAGAAGAAAGAAGAAGCAGCCTGCCTCGCGGCATGCAGCTCGAAATCTGGGACGATGAATCTGAGGCGATTGCCGATTCACTCAATATCATGCTATCCAGCGCTGTACAGGGAAGTCTGCTCGTTATTCTGCTCTTGTCATTGTTCCTTAAACCACAGGTCGCCGCCTGGGTATTCTTGGGAATTCCAATCAGCTTTATAGGTGCGTTTGCAGCACTTTACTGGTTCGGGATCACCCTGAACCTCATGAGCTCATTCGGATTTATTCTCGTGCTGGGCATCGTCGTAGATGATGCCATAGTCACAGGAGAGAATGTTTACTCTCATTTAGTTGAAGGAAAAGACGGCACAGTGGCCGCTGTTGAGGGAACCAGGGAAGTCGCCACACCTGTTACTTTTGGTATACTAACAACTATCGCCGCGTTTACACCATTAGCATTGATCGAGGGCCCAGTGGGCGAATTGTTTCAGCCTATAGCCCTGGTGGTCATTCCCGTGCTGATTTTGTCGCTTATAGAGTCCAAATTGGTGCTGCCGGCCCACCTTAAGAATATTTCCGTTAGCAAACCTTCGAGCAAAACCAGATTTTCGACCTGGCAACGAAGTTTCGCCGAGAAGTATGAACAGGCCATCAACGACTATTACAACCCTATTCTCAGCCGGGCCTTGTCGAATCGATACACTGTAGTTGCGGCATTTTCAGGAATGTTACTTGTTACAGCGGTTATCGTGGCAGGCGGGTGGGTGCGCTGGGTATTCATTCCTGAGAATGATGCCGAAACCGTTTCCGCCTCAATACAGATGCCGGCAGGAACCCCGTTTGAACTTACTGACCACCACGTCATCCGAATAGCAGATGCTGCGGAGCAGTTAAAACAGATTTATGGGAACCCAGTGACCGGTGAAAGCCTGATCACCAATATCATCTCCACCACTGGTACTGCAGGCGAACAATCCCGACCCAACTTCGGTGAGGTTCAGTTTGAACTAGTACCGCGTGAAGAGAGGGTTGGTCAGGTGACCACGGCCGAGTTCGCCAATGAGTGGCGGGAGGTGGTCGGCCCCATAGTCGGTGCAGAAAGCGTTCAGTTTCGCACTGATTTTTTCAGCCCTGGCTCTCCTGTTGATGTGCAAATGTCTGGCAATTCGTTAGAACGGTTGGAGTCGGCCGGGGAAGAGGTCAAGAGCTGGTTGGCGCTCCGGGCAGGTGTTTTTGATATCAGTGACAGTTTGTCCAATGGTAAACAAGAGCTCCAGGTTGAACTCAAGTCTCAAGGGCATCTGCTGGGCTTAACTAGAAACGATGTGGTTGCGCAAATCTCCCAAGCGTTTCAGGGTCTGGAAGCCCAGCGTATTCAGCGGGGCGTGGATGAAATACGGGTAATTGTCAGATACCCATTGGATGAGAGAAACACACTGACGTCGCTTAATGAGATGTTAATAGAGTTACCGACTGGGTCGTCAGCACCGTTTATGAATGTTGCTGAACTCGTTCCAAGCCGGGGGCCGGCAACGATAACCCGAATCGACCAGAATCGCGTGCTTAATGTCACAGCCAACATCAACAAGGAAATTGTCAATCTGCCAGCCTTGCAATCACGCCTAGAGGATTATTTGGATTCGCTACTCGTTCAGTATCCGTCTATTGACTATAGCCTGGAAGGAGAAGAGCGGGAAGAGAGAAGGTCACTACAGAGTTTGTTTTCGGGATTTATAATTGCCCTGGGCGTGATTTACAGCCTGCTGGCCCTTCCCCTGAAGTCTTACATTCAACCGATTCTAGTAATGACTGTAATCCCTTTCGGATTGATTGGCGCAATCGCCGGACACATGCTTATGGGCTACCCGATTTCTTTGGCGAGTCTTCTTGGAATGGTCGCATTGATAGGTGTTGTGATTAACGATAGTTTAGTGCTTGTGGATTTCGCTAATCAAAGATTTGTTCCGGGTTCGAAGATGGCAGACGTTGTGAGAGGGGTTGCAATAAAGCGGTTTCGGCCAGTCATGTTGACGTCGCTAACGACTTTCTTCGGTTTGTTGCCACTACTATTAGAACAATCAACAACGGCACAGTTATTGATACCGATGGGTATCTCTCTGGGGTTCGGTATCTTATTTGCCACCCTGATTACTCTCATTCTGGTACCTTCCCTATTGCTAATTCTGGATGATTTCAGAAGCTGGACTCTCAGAATAAGAGTCTATGCAGGGTCGGAGCAAGCCTGAAATGCGGATATTACTTATAGAAGATGACGCTGTAGTAGCTAACTTCATTCATGTAAGTTTTTCTCAGGAAGGCCATATTGTAGATGTAGTTGCCAATGGCAAGGATGGGCTGGCTCAATCGGTTTCGGAATCCTATGACATCTTCATAATCGATCGAATGTTGCCGGGGATTGACGGCCTCAAGATTATCCGCTCAATTCGAGCTGCAGAGATCGGTACGCCTATCCTGATCTTGAGCGCACTCGCGGATGTGAACGAACGGGTCGAAGGATTGGAATCAGGTGCTGACGACTACCTAGTCAAACCATTTGCCTTTTCAGAGCTAAGGGCGAGAGTCAATGTGTTAGTGCGGCGTAAAGTTGGAGAGTCAGTAGCAAGCGAAACCGAACTCAACGTTGGAGATCTAAAGTTAGACTTGTTAACTCGCAGAGCCAGGAGAGGTCGGCAGGAAATCGAATTGAAACCCAGGGAATATCGGCTATTGGAGTACCTGATGCGGCATGCCAACCAGGTCGTGACAAGGACGATGTTGTTGGAAAACGTCTGGAACTATTATTTCGACCCCCGTACCAACATTATTGATGTGCATATAAGCAGGTTACGCCAGAAAATAGACAAAGGCTTCTCTACTTCTCTCCTTCATACAATTCGCGGAGCAGGTTATGTTATTCGCGAGCCTAAATAGCCTCTTCCGCAGTGTATCGTTTCGAATAACATCGGCGTTCATGCTGATTTTCATTGTAGCGACCATTGCTATAGTTGGCTTCACTTATGAAGCAATGGAACGCTATCTAGAGCAACAAGCCAATTTGTTCCTGGAAGGTTTGATTCTAGACAATATGGATTTCGCCCAAGAATTCGGCTCTGCCGCATTGATCGCCGAGATTAATGAGATCTCCAGCCTTGATGAAAATTCACGTGAGATATACGTCCTGTTCAACGAGGAGTGTGTGGTAGTTGGCGGTTCACCTGACCGGATGCCTTCCGGTTTTATAAACCAGAGAACCTGTAGTGACATGGAAAACATCGAAGAAGCCTATGCCGCTTTTGATGTTGCGCACAGACATTCAGAGAGTAGCAGAGATGAAGATCCAGGTAGAGAAGAGGATGAGGCCATTGCCAGGATTCAACCACTGCCAGAGGGAGGGTGGTTACTTGTGACTCTAGTGGTACCAGAGATTGAAGAGACTCAGGACTTTCTATTTATAACATTGAGTCTAGTATTGGTATTACTAGTTGCAACAGGTCTGGCAGGTGCTGTCGTTCTGACTCGAGCTGTGAGTCGGAGACTTGAAAGAGTTAATGCACTTAGCAATGACATTATCATGGGTGACATGGACCGCCGGATACCATTGGAAGGTTCGCAAGATGAGTTCGAAAACCTGTCCAGAAACCTGAATGCGATGCTAGACAGGCTAAAAAACGTGATCGAAGTAAATAAGCAAGTTACAAATGACATTGCACACGATCTACGTACTCCACTAACTCGTATTCAAGCCCACATAGAGACCATCCAATCCGAAACTGCGAGCGGCACTGATCTCGCCAACCGGCTGGAAGAGATCAGAAGAGAATCTGAATCACTACTTGAAATCTTCAACTCATTGCTACGGATCGCCGCAATCGAGTCAGGAACGACAACAAAGTCTTTCGAATCAATCGATCTGGCGGAAATTACTGAAGATGTAGTTGAGCTACTCGAGCCTCTGGCCTTCGAAAAAGGCATAGAAATCGCTTGCAAACTTAACCGGCCAGCAAACATTAGAGGGGATAGACACCTTCTCTTTCAAGCACTAAACAACCTTATAGAAAATGCAATCAAGTACTCTCCTGAGGGGGCACCTTTGGAAGTAAGCATCGGTATCAGAAATAACTCGCATGTGTTTTTTACTGTATCTGATCAAGGACCAGGTATTCCATCAGAAGAGAAGGACAAAATTTTTCGACGATTCTACAGGCTGGAACAACATAGAGGCACTCCGGGTCATGGACTGGGGTTGAGCATGGTAAGGGTGATAGCAGACTTCCATGATGCTGTTATCGATGTTTCTTCACAGGCTAAGGGCCTGAAGATTTCAATGAGTTTCGTTCAAAGTGATAATCAGAGCGACTAGAGGTTGTGGGTTACAGAGGACACTCAAAACTCAAAAACTTAAGATTACTGGGGAAGAAATTGGCCGTGTTTTGCTAGACTTGCCATCACCAGCCCTCAAACGCTAACACTATTTCTGGCGTAGCTCTATCTTTACTTCCTCGCAGTTGTCATTGACTACTCACTGACGTAAACAAAGATTTTCACTGAGGTTGATTTCAACTCGTTAAGTAGCTCACGGACTGCTTTGAATTGTGAGATTTCACCGTCCCACTGGAGTATTGTCTCCCACCCTTAAATCAGTTACCCCTATCAGAGTAGCCATAAACATTTTGAAGTTACAAGGCCGTACTCTGTCGTAAAAACATTTTCCAACCATCATTTGTTTCTATGTAGAAATTTTGGGTTGTACCCGATTGGAACATATCGCCATTTGTGTTGTAGCGATAGAAGGTACTTACAAGCAACCAAGTAGAGTTATTTACTTTCCTAACTTCAACTTCAGTTGTGCTGTGCGAATAATTCTCAGGTAATTCAGAGATAAGAGACTTATAGTAATTGATTAATGCTTCAGGGTTTTCAAGAATTCTCGTAGTAGAACCCATAATCATTACAGGATAAGTAAAATGGGCCGTCATGCCGTCATAATCAAATGCTATAAAGTCTTCCACATAACTTTGTTGAACTTCTTTTATCTCAGTCTCCTGGCCATTAGCAGCAACAGAAAAGCAGAGTAGGGTTATTGTTGTTAGTAGTTTGTTCATAATTAACTACCACAAGAAATAACAAGCATTCTATTAATTCCGGGAGAGCTACCAATTTGTATTCTCTCTTCATTTTGCTCTAAGATTTCGTAACCGATTGGGCAAACCTCACCTGCTTCCTCGTAGCACGAACTCCAAGAATTCGCAGTCCCACCGCAATCTACGGTAAATCCTGTTTCTCCGTTAGGTAAAACTATCTGATTACTGGAGGTACAGCCGACAAGCAGAATCAATATTGTTGTAGAAGTTAGCAATTTCTTCATATTCATACCCAGAAGATACTATAGATATCGGCTATCAGGAACCGCTTGAGAGGCACTAGGATCGCAAGGCATAAGCCCCAGACAGACCTCAATGCCCTGCATCCGGAAGCGATACAGGCACTGGCTAAGGA
>PBRP01000001.1 GCA_002726655.1 Gammaproteobacteria bacterium | reverse complement strand
TGTTTTCAATAATTCCAGCAATTTCGCCCAAGGTGCCTTTATTGATAACCATCGGCGATAGGGTTATGCCACTCCAACTATCCCAGGCACCCAGCACATGAGCCGCCAAGCCAAAAATCTCCGACGCTGATATTAAGCCGATGAGTTTATCTTCTTCGACGACCGGAAACTGACTGATATCTTCATCCTGACCACGCCTCAGGCAATGCTCCATGGTGTCGTTGGCATTAACCGTTGCCGGACGGCGGGACATCAAATCCTTAACTTTTAAGCGATTGGCAAAAAAATCAAATTCATGGGGGTCTTGGCCACGCGAGACAAACTCGGCAGCACGCAAACAGTTAGCGCGCGTGATCAAGCCCCGTAAGCGTCCGTCATCCACCACCGGCAGGGCGCGTAGATTTTTCTCCGTCAAAAGACGCTTGGCGTCCGAAACCAAAGTGTCGCTGGTGACAGTTTCCGGATCACTTTTCATCCAATTTTGCACAAGCATATTAAGCCCTCCAATTATCCCGCTTTATCCAAATCCGAGGATTTGTTCAGTTCATACAAACGTTTGAACTCATCGACAGCCGCGCGGGCAAATTCCGGCGTGTAAAGATGCAGATTAACTTCCTTGACGGCAGATTTGTCATCGATTTTTTCCTTAAGGCGGTCAACAAATACTGCATCCGCCTCTAGATCGTAAATGGGACAGCCTTCCCGGTCCAACGACGACCAGCCTTGCAGTGGTACCATGAAAGTAAAGGGTCCGGTCGACTGGTTAAGCCGTTCGGCAATGACATCAGCAGCTTGAGCAAGCTCGTCGGCATTCGTACGGATTTGAACGCGCAACGCATCTTGGACGAATTGCACGCGATCTTTGTTTTGCTCAATTTTATCTTCGCGCCCGCCATAGCTCAAAATATCCAGGCCACACGGCGCCAGCACGGCTGGAATTCCGGCCGCAGCAGCGGCTTTGAGCCGGTCCGGGCCAGGATCACGGTTGCCGTCAAAAAGGTGTTCCATGATACCGCCAGTACAGATATCAATAATGCCGTCAAAGGCACCATCCTTGATCATTTCCTCCATGGCGCGGTCACCCTTGCCTTGGGAGTGACAAACAATTGGCGTAAAACCTTCTTCTTCAAGCATCCGCACAGCCGTTTGCACAGCCATTTCACCGAAGCTGAAGGCGGTGATCGCAACAACTGGCTTGTCAAATTTAAATTCAGTACCCGTGGTCATCTCAACCATGCCGCAAATGGCGCCAATCGCATTGGTGATCTGAGCCTTCAGCAGCGGGTTCATTTTAACAATGTCGAGAACGGTGTGATGCATGGTGAGGTCGCTGGTACCGACATACTTATCGATATAGCGGGGGTGGGCCGCCATTGGTGAGGCCATGACCTTCGGCATACCAAACGGCAGTTTCCGCATAATGGCGGTTGAGATCAGCGTTGCTGTACCGCCGCCAACGCCGAATATGCCATGGACTTTACCTTCTTTGAAAAGATCTTCAACAATTGCCGCAGCGCCCCTGATTTGGTTCTGGGTCGCCTCATCACGGTCTTCGCGGTAACATCTGCGCACTTCCTCGATTGTCAGGCCGCCGCGCTCAGCGACTTCCTCGCAGGTGACGTCACCGGCAAAAGGCGGTGGTTCCTCCATACTGACATCGACCAACACAGCATTGAGGCAGCGTTCTTCGATCATCTCTTTGACAAAGATGATATCCTCACCCCGCGTATCGAGGTTGCAGATAATGACAATTCCTTTTTTCTCCGCCATAACGCCGTAATTCCTATTAAATTTTAGTCTTAAAAAAAAATTAAGGGGGTGAGTTGACCCACCCCCTTATTTAGCTGGGATATTAATCGACTGTTTCCGGTCTGGTCAGACGATCAATCATATTAGCTACAGGACTAGAGCCTTCGAAGCCGTAATCGTTCCAACGATCAGAGACTTTCTGGAGAACGTCGCGGTCCATGAAAATCTCGTTTGGTTTATCTTCCCATTCATACGGTGTACAAGCATCCAGCAGAATACGGCTGGTGATTTTACGCGCATCAATCGGCAAACCCGGGTCAAGCACCGTCGAGCGGCCACGATCAATAATTTGGGCTGAGCGTTTCGGATCGAAGCGGGTCGACAATGCCCACATCACTCGATCCCAGTCATCGGCCTGGATATCATGATCAACCGTAATCACACCTTTGATGCCGTAGTGACCCGTGGTTGAGGCGATCACGGCGTTACCGACATGGTTGGAGTGACCGGGGTATTTCTGGCGGACCGAAACTATGGCCCAGAACCGACCACAAGCTTCCGGTGGGATATAGACACTTTCGATGCCCGGCACTTTCATGGTTTCCAGATCATGCCACAGCGTTGCTGTCCGGTTGAGCGATTGGATCATGTGGATGTCGTTGATCGGTTTACCAACCGTCGTTGACCACATAACCGGTTTTTTGCGGTGCAGGATACGTTTGACGCGCAGTACCGGTTTCGGGAAGTCTTTACCTTTGTTACCCGAGTAGTAGCCGGTATATTCACCAAACGGTCCTTCAGCCATCAATTCATTCGGATCAACAAAGCCCTCGGCAATAATCTCCGCATTGGCCGGCAAAGTCAGGCCGGTAACGTCGGATTTGAAGACTGGCACTGGACGTTGGCGCAAAGCACCGGCGATATCATACTCGGAAACATCCGAGCTGACCAAAGTTGAGCCGGCCAGGAACAGTACTGGATCGCAACCAACCACCGCAGCAGCCGGCATCAATTCACCACGTTCCTGATATTTCTTCATGTGGAATTCGCCGTGTTTACCGGGCAGAATTTGCGAGCCCAGAAGATCCGGTCCTAAAACTTGCGAACGATAAGTGCCAAGATTGGTCCAACCGGTATCAGGGTCTTCCGTTACCAGATAACCGGAGGTGACGAAAAAACGTCCGCCATCATCGGGGTAGAAATACGGCACTGGGAAATTATTGAGATCAATATCTTTGCCGATAATTTTATTTTCCATGACCGGTACGTCATCAACATATTCCGGCGGAATAAGCCCCTGGGTTGTTAATTCCATCCATTTTTGAGACAGCTCACTCATCGTGAGACCTGGGTCTTGCTCTAGCGCAATCGCCAGCCGTTCCTTGGTGGTGAAAGCACTGGTGAAAACTGGGATGGTGTTATCCTTAACGTTTTCATAGAGTAGAGCCGGGCCTTTTTGTTCTTCATTCACTTTGGAAATATGACAAAGCTCATAGTTCCAATCGACTTCGGCTTTAACCCGGTGCAATTCTCCGGCGGCATCCAAAGCTGCAATATATGATCGAATATCATCAATTGCATTTGGTTTAAGAGGTTTATCCATTTTTCTCTCCTATTTAAAATCTAAAAAGTTTTGCTAATTTCCCGGCATCCTTTGAGGATCATGCCGGTATTCTGGTGGCTTCATAATTCTTGTTTAGTTAAGACTTTTGCCCTCCATCACTGACGCTAAAATATGGTCCAAAGCGCTGCCGGTGGCGGCAACAGGTTCTTTCTTTTTTGAACTCCAAACGGTCTCAGGACGCGCTTGGAGGATAAAAATATTGGCTTCTGCCGGCATGTCTTTATCGACTGCCCATTCGATATCCATCGGTCGGCCATAGTGTTTTTCGATGCGTTTTCCCATTTCGGCGAGATCTATAATTTCTTCGTCAACAATGGATTGAATAGATTGCCGTTCGACCGGCACGTCGTATAGTTTTGGGGTTTGGGTTTCAAAATCGACCGTGTAGTAGAGCTCTTTCTTGGAAATCACCCGGTTAAGCAACTCCATTGAAATCTTATTGACCAGGAATTCATCCGGCGTGACTTCACCTGAGACCACGGTTTCGCCAAATCCAAAGCTCGAATTGATGACAATTGAGGCGCGGTCGCCATTTGCGGGATTGATCGTGAACATCACACCGGCGGTATGTGAATTTGCCATTTTCTGTATGCCGACGCTGATTGCGACTTGATCATGCGGGAAATCCATCTTGATGCGATAGGCGATGGCCCGGGCTGTAAACAAGCTGGAAAAACATTTTTTGACATGCAGCAAAACATCATCGATGCCGCGGACCCAAAGAAAGGTATCCTGTTGGCCAGCGAAACTGGCATCCGGCAAATCTTCTGCGGTGGCACTTGAACGCACGGCAACCGGTACGGCCGGAACACAGCAGATGGTTGAGAGTTGACGATAGAATTCAGCAACGTCATCTTCGAAATCTTCTGAGAACGGCAGATTTTCAACCGCCTCTCGAATTTTAGCACTTGCCGCTTCGAGTGCCGGCAGGTCTTCGTGATCCAACCCTTCCAATATCTTAAATATTTGCTCAGTGATGCCGTCTTCGGCAATAAAGCGCAGATAGCCTTCGGTGGTTACAGCAAAACCCGGCGGCACCCGAATACCGGCATTGATCAGTTCGCCCAATGAAGAACATTTACCGCCGACCAGTTCAACGGAATCTTTATTACAGTCTTCAAACCAGCAAACGATTGGTGATGTGGAACCCATCGGTCCCTCCTTAATGGCCACCCGCACCATCCGGCCAATAATGGCCGGGTGGGCAAGCGGATAGTTACTTAAACGATACTGATTTCACCGGTGCTACCATTGACCCGGACGGTTTGACCCGTCTTGACGATCCTGGTTGCATGACCCGTGCCGACAACCGCCGGTACACCATATTCACGGCAAACGATAGCTGCGTGACACATAACGCCGCCAACGTCGGTGACGCAGGCTTGGATCTTGGTGAAAGCCGGCGCCCAAGATGGCGAGGTGGTTGGAGCCACTAGAATCTCGCCTTCTTCAAGCATACCGATATCGGCCACGGTGCGGCAGACACGCGCCTTACCTTCAACCGTACCCGGACTGCCAGCAAATCCTTTAAATTCAGAAATGCTGTCCATATCTGCCGCAGCATCGATTTCGGCCCAGTTATCGAGCGACTCGTTGGTGACACCCCAGAGCACAACGGTAAATGGCTCTTGAATGACTTCCGGAGCAGGACCAATTGATGGCGGTGGAGACCATTGACGGAATTTCTCCATGATGCCTTTACGCTCTTCGATTTCTTTCGGCCAGACTGCTGGACCACGTGGTTTAACGTTGGTTGCCCAGGCGGTGACGAGATCCCACAAGGCATCTTTAATTTCACCCCGTTTGAGATACCAGATATCCTCTACGTCTTTGATGAAGCCGTGAGCTTTCATGATCTCGCCAATTTCACGCACCTTGTTCCAGAACACTGAATGGAACCAATGCTCAACATAGAACAGGTGGTTTTCAACATAGGGGAACACAGTTTTAGCGGTTTGCAGCAATTCGTCAAACGCACCCAGATCTTCTTCGTTTTCGATCAGCGCCCGATATTCAGCGGTGATACGATCGCGTTCCTGTTGAACCTGCGCCATTGGACGGTCGATGGTTTCACCGGCCATAATTTTCTCGATATAAATAACAATCGAACCCAATGGAACATCGAGATCGTCATTCCAGCTGCGATCATGATGATACCAGCCGGTACCGGTCGAAACATAGAACCACGGATAACGCGCCTTTTCCAAAGCGGCCAGCCACTCTTTGCCAGGCTCTGTTTTCTCCAGACCGGCTTTGACTTCGTCGAACGATTTGCTGAATTTGACCCCTTCAACTACGCTCAATTCAATCGCTTTGCGGGCAAGGTTTTTCAATTCCTCATCCGGCTGATACATGATGACGTCGATACCCGAAATCATTTGGGTAACACGCTGCGGCGGAATATCCGGGAACAGCTTCTGGCAATGTCCCATGAAGGTAACATAAGCCGCATAGCCCAAGTTCAAGAACTCGAAATGGTACTGCCAGCAACGAATGCCGAGATCGATTAAATCATCGTAGGATTTGAGCAGATGATAACCTTTGGATTCACCAAGCGCATCATCAACCACGACTTTCTCTTCCAATTCAGGTAGAGGAGCAATCTCCAAAGCCTCTAATTCGGCAATGGTGCCCTTCATTTTCTCTTCCCACTTGGCTTCAAGCTCGTCCCAGTTCTGATAATAATAACCGGCGCGTTCCATGAAATCCGGCACACGAGCTTCGACAACTTTCGGATCAGTGACGGGTACAGGCGAGATATAGACATAACCATTGATCATCCGGTGATCGACACCATAGACCGGCGGTAATGAGAAAATTCGCGTATTATATTGTGACAAGGCTAGATACCAGGCTTCATCCCAAATTGTATCAAACGGATAAAGCGGTTCCGGGTAATGCAGCCCGTCATAAAACCAGAAGGTTTCTTCTTCGTATTTTTTGCGTTCCGGATCATCCGTTACGAATTGATATTGGTACGGATACATCCGCTCCCATCCTTCGGTACCAGGTATGGTCTCGATTTCATGGGGATTTAGGAAACTTTTAGACATGTTAATTCTCCCAGCTGGGGTTAAATCGTCCTGTTAAATTTCGATCCGGCAAAGCCGAATGTTTAGTAGTTTCATGGCGGCCGATTTTTCGGCTCTATAACCATCGTTTTAAACAGGAGTTGCGGAGGCGAAAGCCCCTGCGAGTGCTGAGATATCCGAGACAACCAACTGCTAGTTTACCGGTCGGCTGGTGTCCCCTTTTGACCAAAACTTTTTGTTCGAACTTTTATCTTTTTCTCGGGTCGCACCCCCTGCTTACGCAAAGTTAATAGCAAAGAGCGTGCCAATTTTTCAAATTAGTGATTTTTAATATCAAATATTTTTTGGTTAATCCAAAAAGCCAGCTAGTTCAAAGAAGTTAGTTTATTGATTAATCTGATTCTAAAAATACCAACTTTATCAAATGAGAGTTATTCCCATTGTCAATTGATAAATTAGTTTATCAAATGATCAAATCCAGATTGCAAATAGCCCTAAGAAATGTAAGGATTTAATCAAATGAATAGAATCTATATCTAAATCCGGAGAGTATTATGGCGGACCAAAGTATTGGGTCCCCGGGCGAAATTATCAGCAAAGCAGATGCTGCAAGACTGACCACGGGGCGGCTGATCGAACCTGAATTGGAAGATGAGCATCATTCCGATGATCTTAGTGATCTGGTTTCCAGGCTCCGGTTTTCTCTTAACAATGGCCGGATTTGGCTCGATACCCAGCGGGTAGCCTTGATCCATTTATCAACGCTGGCTTCATTGCGTGCCGAAATGATCGACAAACTGGGCCTTGACGAAGCCCGCGGCTTTTTCACCCGGATGGGCTATGCCTCAGGCTCACGCGATGCCACAATCGCCCGCAAACTGCGTCCTCATCACGAGACCCGTGACGCCTATGCGGTTGGCCCCCAACTGCGTAAACTACAGGGTGTGACGGCGCTTGAGCCGGTAAGGTTCGAGATTGATGTACGCAACGGCCATTTCTATTCCGAAGCAACCTTCCTCGAATCCTTTGAAGCCAACACCCATATCGCCACCTACGGCTTAACCTATGAGGCGGTCTGTTGGATGCAAAGTGGCTATTCGAGCGGCTATGCCAGCACATTTATGGGCCGCTCGGTGGTGTTCAAAGAAGTCGAATGCCGTGCCGCCAGTGCCCCTCATTGCTGCATTGTAGGCAAGCCGGTTGAGCAGTGGGATGATATTGAAACTGAGCTTCGGGCCCTCCAGCCGGAAGCCTTTGCCAATCGCCGCTCAGGCCAGGGTAAAACAATTGTCCCAGTTGAAAACACTGCCAATGTTGATCGTTTTGCCGATGATCTCATTGGCGCCTCACCCGGCTTTAATGCCACCTGCCATCTCATCCAAAAAGTTGCCGATACCAATGCAACGGTTTTATTTTTGGGAGAAACCGGAGTTGGTAAAGAAATTTTTGCCCGCACCCTTCACCGTATCGGCCCGCGTGGCGATAAACCTTTCATTGCCGTCAATTGCGCAGCCATACCGGAAAACCTGGTGGAAGCCGAATTGTTCGGGGTTGAGAAAGGCGCCTATACCGGGGCCGTCACTTCGCGTCCTGGCCGGTTTGAACGCGCGGAGGGCGGCTCGTTATTTTTGGATGAGATCAGCTCACTTAATCTGCAGGTTCAAATCAAGCTATTGCGGGCCTTGCAGGAGAAGGAAATTGAACGGGTTGGTGGCACCACCGTGCGTAAAGCCGACGTCCGCATTGTCGCAGCGACCAATGAAAGTCTCGACGATAAAGTTCGTGACCATCAATTCCGCGAAGATTTGCTGTTCCGGCTCAATGTTTTTCCAATCAATATTCCGCCCTTGCGGGAACGTCGCGACGATATCCCGCTACTGATGGGGCATTTTCTCCAGCGTTATACAGAAGCGCAAAGCCGTACCGTCCCCGGTTTCACCGAGCAGGCAGTTGACGCGCTTTATGAATATGACTATCCCGGCAATGTCCGTGAGTTGGAAAATCTCATCGAGCGGGCGGTCATTTTAGTTGATCCAAACCAGCCAATCGATGTCACCGATCTGTTTGCCGATGCCCGCCGTGCACCGGCAATGATGATGACGCTTAATGAAACTGGAAATTTGCAGCAAGATAATAAAAGCGGCGATACTGCCGAACCCATCGACCTGCTCGACCGCTTTCTAGAACGAGGTGTGCCGCTGGGCGAAATGGAAGGGCAGTTGTTGCAGGAAGCAGTGGCGCGCGCTGACGGCAACCTCGCCNAAGCCGCCCGCACTTTGGGTCTGACCCGCCCACAGCTGGCCTACCGCTTGAAAAAGTCTGAAACAGTCCAAACGCTTTAATCGAGTTTGAAGAATTCCTCGCCTCTTACTTCTGTTTGTTTTTATACCGTCAATACGACCTTGCCGCGAGTGTGACGTTCTGCGATTTGGCTGTGGGCAGCGCCGACTTCCGCCAGCGGATAGGTTTTATCGAGCGTAACTTTAAAAATGCCGTCTTCAAGCAAACCGGCAATTTCCTTTAATTGAGCTTGATCTGGGCGAACCCCGATCTGCGCCGCCCGAGTCTTATATTTGGTTGTTTCCTCCTCCGGCACCTGTCCCAATAAAGAAAGCAGCAAGCCACCTTCTTTTAGGCAGGGCCAGGAGACGCTTTCACGGAAATCCGGCGGCAGAGCGTGAAGCACAATATCCACATCAGACACAACTTCCGCGACATCTTGTGTCGAGTAATCAACTACTTCGTCGATACCGAGGCCGCTAAGAAAATCCGCCTTCTGCGCTGAGGCCGTACCGATGACATAAGCGCCTTTATGTTTGGCAATCTGGACGGCAAAATGTCCAACCCCACCAGCTGCCGCATGGATAAGTACGCGCTGGCCCACTTGAATATCAGCTGTTTGGACCAAGGCCTGCCAGGCAGTAAGGGCGGCCAGCGGCACGGCAGCGGCTTCTTCAAAACTGAGATTGGCCGGTATGATGACGGCTTCATCGGCGGGTACGGCGGCAAACTCCGCATAGCCACCGGTAATTTTTGGAAATTTCGAGAGTGCAAAAACCCTATCATCCGCTTGGAATTGATCCGATTTAGTTTCGAGAACCGTGCCGGCAATGTCCCAGCCCAAAATTGCCGGTAAGGATTGCTCTAAACTTTTCCGCATCGGGCCGCCATTGGCACGGGCCACATAATCGATCGGATTGAGACCAACGGCTTTGACATCGACCAAAATTTCACCGTCGGCAATTTCAGGCGTTGGCACATCTTCAGCCAGCAAGACCTCCGGACCACCAAACTCGTGCATCACCATCGCTTTCATGATTTAACCCTCCCGTTTTATTTGACTGGTATTGCCTTCATTCACTGAGGCTTTAAACTCACCTTCTCATTAAAGTTAGCTGCATATATTATGATCAACAAGCAAGTATCCAATCTCACCGTAGCATTGGCTGAAATCGAAAATGGCGCAACGGTGATGGCCGGTGGGTTCGGTGATGCGGGTTCACCAAATGATCTGATACATGGTCTCCTTGAGTGCCAGCTGAAAGGACTAACCCTCATCGGCAATGGCGTCGTCGCTGAGGATTTCGGCCAAGGCCGGTTAATCACGGCGGGCTGTGTTGTTAAGTATATCGCTTCTTTTCCCAGAGGACCCGGCACAACAATATTCGATGCCGGGACACCAACAGCACATATCGAATTGGAGGTCGTGCCGCAAGGAACTCTGGCCGAGCGCATTCGCGCCGGCGGCGCGGGTATCCCGGGATTTTATACAGGTACAGCTTTTGGCACACCTTTGGCGGCAGGCAAAGAAACCCGCCAGATCGATGGTAAAGACTATGTCTTGGAGCAAGCCATTACAGCCGATGTCGCCCTAATTATGGCCAAGCACGCCGACCGCTGGGGCAATCTGGTTTATTCAAAATCCGGCCGTAACTTTAATCCGATCATGGCGATGGGCGCTAAGTTGACCATTGTTCAAGTCGAAGAAATTGTCGAGCTCGGCGAGCTTGATCCGGAAACCATTGCAACCCCCGGAATATTTGTCGACCGGGTCGTTGAAGTCGAGAACCCAACCACTTTATATGGTGAGCCATGACAGCAGGCCCCCAAAAAAAAGGAATGGCACGGCCACAAATTGCCTGGCGCGCCGCTCAAGATATCCCGGATGGCGCCATCGTCAATCTCGGCATCGGTATGCCGCTTGGTATCCCAAACTATATTCCAGCAGAGCGCGAAGTCATCCTGCACAGCGAGAACGGCCTGCTCGGTATGGGCCCGCCCGCCAAAGAAGGCGAGGAAGATTGGGAGCTGGTTAATGCCGGCACCCTGGCGACCACGCTATTGCCGGGCGGTAGCTATTTTCATCACGCTGATTCCTTTGCCATGATCAGGGGTGGCCACATAGACATTTGTGCCTTGGGCGCTTTTCAAATTGCCGCCAATGGTGATCTGGCAAATTGGAATTTGGGCGATGGCGTCCGCACACCGACTGTAGGGGGCGCGATGGATTTAGCCGTCGGTGCCAAGCGCGTGTTTATCCTCACCGATCACAATGCCCGGGACGGCGGCGCTAAAATTGTCGAAGAATGCACCCTACCCTTGACCGGTCTCACTTGCGTTGATCGGATTTATACCGATCTCGCTGTCATTGAAGTCACGGCAACTGGTCTGGTTGTCCTGGAACATATCGAGGATATGTCGTTCGAAGAGTTGCAAGATAAGACCGGCGCAGAATTGCAACAATCCGCCGACTGGAAGCCACTGGAAGCACCGGATTTGGATTAGCTTTAAGTATTATCCTGCTTGATCATATCGGCTGCTTTTTCGCCAATCATGATCGCTGGCGCGTTGGTATTACCGCCAACGATTTTAGGCACGATCGAGAGATCAACTACCCGCAATCCCTTAAGCCCATGAACTCGAAGCCGATGGTCAACTACCGCCTGGTCATCGCTGCCCATTTTACAAGTACCGGCCGGATGAAAAATCGTGCTGCCGAAATTGCGGATATATTCTTTCAACTCCTCATCAGTTTGGGCGCTTTTCCCCGGCAGAGATTCGGTTGGCTGGTATTTTTGAAAAACCTCATTATTGACGATGCGGCGGCATTCTTTGAGCCCCCACAGCAGTACATCCATATCCGGTTCTTTGGAATAGAATTGCGGATCAATAATGGGGGCGTCCTCAGGATCAGCCGAGGCGAGTTTGATCACTCCCCGGCTCTCCGGGTGCAGCAGCACAGCAAAGGCAGAATAGCCGTGCCCGACTTCGACGACTTTAGGCGGTACCGCACGGTGGCCCGGAACAAATACCAGCTGTATATCCGGGCGCTCAAGTTCAGGCCGGCTTTTGATAAAACCGCCGGACTCGATGAGTTGCGCTGAAAACCAGCCTTTACGGGCAAAAATATATTTAAGCGCTTCGAGGCCAAAGTACGGTAATTTTGGCCAGGAGAACCCCCAGGGTGTGCGGGATTTGGTGCTCATAATCGCTCCCACAACGGCATGATCCTGGAGGTTTTTACCGACTCCTAAAAGATTGTGCTTCAACTCAATACCATGCGGGGCAAGCTCTGCCGGATCACCGATACCTGACAGCATAAAAATTTTGGGCGAAGCGATGGCACCGGCTGAGACAATAATTTCGCGTTTTGCGCTCAGTTGCCTGCCGTCAATAAGTTCAATCCCCGACGCCCTATCATTATCAAGCAAAACCCTTTTTACAGCGGCTTCAGTTAGAATGGTTAGATTTGGCCGCTGCATCGCCGGATGAAGATAGGCTTTCGAGCTCGACCAGCGTTGTCCGTTTTTCTGGGTCGCTTGATGAATACCAACGCCTTCCTGGTTCTCACCATTAAAATCCGGATTGTGTTTATATTGCAAAGCCTCGGAGGCGGCGACAAAATCCTGCTCCAAATGGCTGACAATGTTTGGAAATGTCACATTAAGCGGACCGCCCTGGGAGTGGTGTTCGTCTGCAAATTGTTCATTATGTTCTGCCTTCAGGAAATAGGGCTTAACATCGCTCCAAGCCCAACCCTCATTTCCGAGCGCCGCCCACTCATCATAGTCAAGCCGGTTGCCCCGAATATAAACCATCGCATTGATCGAACTTGACCCGCCCAAGGTTTTGCCGCGCGGCGTAAAAAGTGGCCGGTTATTCATGCTCTGCTGCGGCTTGGTCATAAACAACCAGTTTAATTTCTGGTGAGACGACAGTTTTATTATGCCGGTGGGCACATGGATGAAGGGACTAGTATCGGGTGGTCCGGCTTCCAAGAGACAAACGGAAACTTCCGGATCTTCGCTCAAACGGCCAGCAACAACCGAGCCGGAGGAACCCGCACCAATGATTATGTAGTCAAATAGTTGCTCCACCATGACCCCTCCAAAAGCATTATCGTTTGGGTTTTATTTTAAAATAAGTTGAAGGGATGACAATCCTTTTGATGGATGTTGATCATCGACTAATCTATAAGTTTAATTTTTGTAGAATTCGTAAGTAAAATTCGTTGGTAAAAGAATATGACATTGTGGTGGCTGGCGGTGGTATTGCCGGTCTGACAGCCGGACGAGCCGCTGCCCAAACCGTACTCTCAACCTTTATGCTGACCGGTAATGAGTTCGGTGGCAATTTGTTAAGCATCGAAAAAATTGATGGGTTTCCCGGCTATCCCGATGGCGTTGCCGGTTATGAGCTATGTCCGATAACCCAGGGCGATGCCGTTCAAGCCGGCGCTGAACTTGTGCCGATGGAGCTTCTCAGCTTAGAGCAAAAAGACGAAAGATGGCTGGTCCATACCGAAGCTGAAGATTATATGGGCAAAGCGGTGATTTTAGCCATGGGCGCTAGCCTACGCGAGCTTGATGTGCCGGGCGCGGAAAAATTCAAAGGTAAAGGTGTCAGCCATTGCGCCAGCTGTGACGCGCCCCTGCTGCGGGACAAAATTGCTGTCGTTATCGGTGGCGGAGATTCCGCTCTACAAGAGGCGCTTACCCTGGTAACCGCGGCGGCTCAGGTCATTATTTTGCAACAAGATGATCAGCTAACCGCTCAGAATTATTACGTCGATCAGGTCAATGCCAATACCAAGATTAAGATAAGATATAATATCGATGTCGAGGAAATTTTCGGCACCGAAACAGTCGAAGGTGTTAAAGTCCGCGAACAAGGCAGCGCTTCCTCTTCACTTATCGCCGCGGATGGTGCTTTCATATATATTGGACTGGCGCCAAATACTCGAAGCGTCAACGGGTTGCTCGAATTGGATGAGACTGGCCGCATAATGGTGGATGAAAACATGCGCACCGAAGTTCCCGGCCTATTTTCAGCAGGAACGATACGATCGAGATCGACAGGCAGAGCTGCAGAAGCGGCGGCGGATGCAGTTAAAGCTGCCGAATTTGCTGCACACTATATTGCCGACGGTGGCTGGCGCGCATAGTATTTGATGGTTATTTGAGGAAGATAAACCATGGCAGAAAAAATCACAATTCATGATCCCCGGGGCTATCCCCCCAAAGTCACCGGCAAAAGACTGGCGCCTCGGCTCGAGAGTTTGGATGGTAAAGTTGTCTTTCTTGTCGATTGCCTGTTCGACAATTCAGAAGTGTTTATGGAGCAGGTACAGCTTTGGTTTGCTGAAAATTTACCCACCGTCAAAATCCGAAATATTAAACCGCGTGAAAGCTGGGTCGATGATCCGGAGATGCGGGCGACGGTGGAAGCTGAGGGTGATGCGGCGATCCTCGGGGTTGGTTTGTGAAGCAC
>PBRP01000054.1 GCA_002726655.1 Gammaproteobacteria bacterium | reverse complement strand
CGCTCATTGAATCCTTTCTCGAGCCTTTCAAATTGTTGCCGATTGGTTTCTATTTCTGATTCAAGTTTTTGAGCCCAATCGGTTCGCTCATTGAATCCTTTCTCGAGCCTTTCAAATTGTTGCCGATTGGTTTCTATTTCTGATTCAAGTTTTTGAGCCCACTCTGTGCGTCTATCCAGTTGTTCATTGAGATTTGTTCCCCATCTCAAGGCGTTTTGTGTCTCTCTTTGTTCACCAACAAGAAGTATATTGGTCTTCTCCAGTTCGGTATTAAGTGAATTAGCCCAATCTAATTTCTCGAGGAAATCCCCCTGTAGCAACTCAAATTCTTTTCGGGTTGTTTTTAGTTCCAGTTCGAGATTTTTTGCCCATTTTGTGCGATCTTTTAGCTGTTTATCTAGAGACTTCCCCCAGCGGTTGGCATCTCTTGTTTCTTTTTGTTGAGCTTTTAGCAGTAGCTGAAATTTCTCTAATTCTATGTTGAGTGAACTTGCCCATTCTGATCTTTCTATCAATACTTTTTGTAGGCTGCTGAATTCCTGCTGCTGTATTGACAGTTTGTTCTTTAACTCCTTAGAAAATTGCCCAAGGTTTTCAATTTTGGACAGGCCCAGGCTGTTGCTGTTTTTCAGGTCATTGATTTTTGATTGTGTTTCCCTTCGAGCTTCCAAAGACAACTGTGGAGTAATTAAATCAAAGGCTTTCTGCAGGCTAGAAAGTTTTCTGGAGACTTGTCCTGCACTTGCTTGAGTTTCCTTTGAAGACAGCAAGTGAAGTAGATCATAAGCGGATTTCACCAAATTGATCTCAAACTCCAATCCTGATAGATCGATAAATTTTTGGTGCTGAAGGTTCAGGTCGAGGAATTCATTCTCATATTTCGCTAATTTCTTGGAATCAGGCTTAGCTAATTCTAAGAATTCTGCCATCCTGGTTAGTTCCTTCTTGGGATTAGCCAAGACGTTCTCGTATTCAACGATTACAGTATTTCTTTTCTGGAGCAACGGAATTGTTGGAATGATATGTTCCAGCCAAAGGTAAGTGCTTTTTAGAGAAGAGAATCCATTTCGTTTTCTTAGCGACTCAAAGACACTAACCGGGTTACGTATTGCGAGTATATATGACGCATCCAGGTCGCAATCCTTAAAGACAGACTCCCAGAATGGCAACAACCTTGTGGCACGTGGATCCTTAAGCCCTAGTACAGGTGTTCTATTTAGTTTTTCATGGACAAGAGTGATAGCTCTGTTCTTGAACTGGGTGACTAATTCAGATTCCAATTCTGATGCAGAGACCGGGTGTAAGGTATCCCAGTCATGACCAAGGTGCCCGAGCAATTCAATATTAAGCTGATTAAAATCAATATCTTCAAAAAAACCCTTCTCATTGTCCCCTGGGGCAGCAGGCATGAGGTTGTTTCCAAGACCAACCCCCAAGACTTCCAGCCCCCGAGTAATGCAACTGGTGCCACTGCGGTGCATACCGATTACAACGATCAGTCTTTCTTTGCTTGTTTTCATTGTTTTCTTTGCCATTGTTACTACCAATTAGTAATTGGCTATCCTGAGTGGAGTCATGATTGCAGCCCGGCATATTATCTCAGAATGCCATGCCAGGTTGAAGTTTGCAGCAAAATCACATTGGTTAATACTATCGGTAAGGCTAGATAGTACCTAATGCAGGATTAACCCTGATTGGGGGCAAGCAGGAAAGGTCACTCAATCGTGACCTTTCCTGGAATACTCATTTTACAACGATCCTGCCTTCATTCTTTTCGATCGTTGACATGCCAATACCGCGAACGGCTGACAACTCCTCAGCTGAAAAGAACTTTCCGTTTTTTTCACGATAGTTAACGATCGCCTCTGCACGGCTGATACCGACACCCGTCAAAACAGATGCCAACGTTTCTGCATCGGCCTGATTGATATTAACGGTTACTTCCAATTGATCAGGTTCAACCGGATCAACATTGTCTGCAAACAGGACGTTGCTCCAGCACATCACCAGTACGGTGACACAAGATAAAAATAGACTTCTTGCTTTCATGTATATTCTCCTTTCCCAGGTTAAGTTTCACAGTTGCTTTAAAAGCACCGTCAAGTTATCACCGGGTTGGATAGGAAGAATTAGCTAAGATCGTAGTGTGGCGTGAGACACCACCATCAGCATTTGTACGAATTCAACTTTGTCGAAACTAAAGGAGAGCCAAATTGCCTTGGTCTGACATATTGTGTGACATGAGTCTGCTGCGGGGTTGAGGATTCAGGTACCTGATTAGGAGAGACTAGCGCCAGGGATGGACGCGGGATGGGACATGGATGTCCCCCGGAACGGAGAATCAGGTACCTGAATCCTTAACCCAGAGACTCGTTCAGTACTGAGAGTACAAATGACACGTTGGTTTTCTCCACTTCGAGTGAAATCTGGAGGTGGGAGCTACTCACCTTCGAGGCCGAAGATGGGTCTTATAGTTGACCAGTCCTTGCAACTGGGGCAATACCAGCGCATTTTCTTGCCTTCAAAGCCACAGTGATTGCAGCGGTAAGCTGGTTTATCAGCTACCAGGGCTTCCGTAAAACTGCGCAGTATCGATAGGTTTTCTTTTGCGATCCCTTCCGTGTTGTCCATGTGCAGATCAATGAGTTGTGTCAGACCGCGGATGGTAGGATTTTTCTTGAGATGATTGGCAACAAATTTGGCAACGGCTTCATCCCCAAGTTCATCCCGGATACTTGCCGCAATAGTCAACACAATAGATATGGATGGTGTCACTTCGAGGCAGCTACTCAGGTAAGCACGGAATGCGTCACTGGGCTGATTGCTTCCCTGGTAAGCAATCGAGAGGGTCTCCAGCGATTCCGGGACATACACGGCATCCTGGTCCCTGATTTTTTGTAGTACTTTGATGGCATCATCAAATAGTTGTTCGTTGATATCGACCTGACCACGTATCAGTGAAGCTCTTGGACTATTGGCGTCATGGCCGATAGCATCACTAACCGCAGAGCGCGCTTCCTCAATACGATTTTTTTTCAGACAGGTCTCCGCTATTTCACAATAATAGTGAGAAATAGCCTTCTCATATTTTTCCGTGCGATCTCCAACTGCCAGAAGTTTAGCAACCTCAATAGCCTGCGCCCATTCCCTCTCACGCTCGTAAATCTCTAAAGTGATTTTATAGCTATCATTCTTGACCGACGGACTGGCGCCCTCAAGTTCCACGGACAGTTCCTCCGCCCTGTCAAGCAAACCCGCAAGCAGGTAATCCCGCGCCAGCTCCAGTTGCACATGCTGCATGCTTTCTTTATCAAGGGTCGCACGATTCAATATATTCTCGTGAACCACCACGGCTTTATCGAGTTCACCTCTTCTGCGCAATAGTCCACCCAGGGCGAGGTGGGTTTCCAGCGTATCCGGGTTCACCTCAAGATCATCGATAAAGGTGGCGACTGCCCGATCCGGCTCCTCGTTCAGCAGGAAATTCAGTCCCTGGTAGTATTTCGATCCAACAGCATCTGTGCCCTTGCGTTTTTCGCGACGACCAAGCCACCAGCCACAACCAATAGCTGCGACAATCAGAAAATAAAGGAGCCAGGTTTCCATAGCTTGTTCCGGGGCTTATTCCGTGTACAGTTTACCTAATTCGAATCCGAAATAGGCAAACTGTCCCCGGAATTATTCAGCTCATGGGCAGACTTTTTAGCCTGCCTTTTCGCATTCCTTGCCCTGATACGCAATTTGGTATTCGACCAGGTATTAAGCAGGGTTCCAAACAGAACACCCGTGACAAAGGCCGAGAGCATCCACCAGGATATCGGCCATACGGGGGTCTGGTATTCAAGAAATGTGAGCGGCACTTCAGTGCTGTTATCAGATGCCAGCAGTAAGGTAACAATAAAGATTCCTAACAACACGAGTCTGAACAGCCACTTTTTGAGCAGTGTCATAAGCGAGGTATCCTCTTCTATTGTCTTGTCAGCGGCACCAGCATTCTACTAGATACAGGGGCATGACGTGGCCGTTTTAAAAAACGGCCGCCCCGATAACCGATACAGTGTTTAAGGAACAGTGTTTAAAAATCAGTGTTTCAGGATTCTTCGGAATGCAGATTGAGGAAAGTCACGCGTTCCCGTAACTCCTTGCCAGGCTTGAAGTGTGGGACATACTTGCCGTCCAGTTCCACCCTTTCACCTGTTTTTGGGTTTCGGCCCAGCCTTGCCGCACGGTAATGAAGAGAAAAGCTTCCAAAGCCACGAATCTCTATCCGCTCGCCCGCAGCCAGTGCCTCAGCCATATGATCAAGCATCATCTTGACCGCCAGTTCCACATCCTTGGCGGACAACTGGGTCTGGACTTCAGCAATTTTCTCAATCAATTCCGATTTGGTCATAAATCAGACTGCTATTCGGTTGGCCCACTATCCATCTGCTGTTTGATCAGGTCGCCAATAGTCGTTGGGCTAACTTCAACTTCCTTCTCTCTGTGTTCCTTAACTGCCGTTTCCTCATCTGCCTGGTCCTTGGCCTTAATGGATACGCCTAGTATACGGTTCTTGCGATCGACACTGATTATCTTGACTTCAATATCGTCACCAACACTTAGAGCATTTCGAGCATCTTCGACATGATCCATACTGATCTCTGAAGCTTTAAGTATCCCCTCGACCTCATTGGCGAGTACCAGAGTTGCCTGTTTTGCGTCGACATCCTTAACTTTACCTGTGACGATTGCACCCAGCTCATTCACGGCCACGTAGTTAGAGAAGGGATCTTCTTCCAACTGCTTGAGACCTAGTGAGATTCGTTCACGCTCGGCATCAATAGAAAGAATGACTGTTTCAATCTCATCTCCCTTGGTAAACCGCCTGACTGCCTGCTCACCTGGTTCATTCCAGGAAATGTCAGACAGGTGCACCAGACCATCAATATTGCCATCAAGGCCAATAAATATTCCAAAATCGGTGATGGATTTAATGTAGCCCTTGATTCGGTCATTCTTACTGTGCTGCAACGCAAACTCTTCCCAGGGATTGCCTATGCACTGCTTGATACCCAGTGATATGCGGCGTCTCTCTTCATCGATATCCAGTACCATGACCTCAACTTCATCACCTACCTGGACAACCTTTGAAGGGTGAATATTGCGGTTGGTCCAATCCATTTCGGACACGTGAACCAGCCCCTCTACACCTTCTTCAAGCTCTGCAAAACAACCATAGTCAGTCAGGTTAGTGACCCTTGCCATGGTGCGCGTGCTTTCAGGATAACGGTTGGTAATAGCCACCCATGGGTCTTCACCCAATTGTTTGAGACCCAGGGAAACACGATTTCGCTCTCGATCGAATTTCAGAATCTTGACATTGATCTCATCACCCACTGCGACGATTTCACTGGGGTGTTTGATCCTCTTCCAGGCCATGTCAGTAATATGCAGCAGACCATCAACACCACCGAGGTCAACGAATGCACCATAATCCGTAAGATTCTTGACGATACCCTTGACCTCCTGACCTTCCTGCAGACTCTCCAGCAGCGCCTCTCGTTCTACACTGTTTTCTTCCTCGAGAACCGATCTCCTCGATACAACAACGTTGTTACGTTTCTGGTCAAGTTTGATTACCTTGAATTCCAGTTCCTGACCTTCCAGCTGCTCGCTCTCTCGCAGGGGTCTGACATCGACCAGGGACCCGGGCAGGAATGCACGTACATCCTGAATCTCAACGGTGAAACCGCCTTTAACCCGACCACTGATTGTTCCCTTAATGATTTCCTGTGCTTCGTACACGTTTTCAAGCATTTGCCAGGCTTCGGCGCGTTTAGCTTTCTCACGGGACAAACGCGTTTCACCAAAGCCATCATCGACGGCGTCCATTGAAACCTGGACCGTATCGCCGACCGCGACTTCCATAACGCCACTTTCACTTAGGAACTGGGATCTTGGGATGACCCCTTCAGATTTGAGTCCGGCATGAACCGTGACCCATTCACTATCTATATCTACAACGACACCGGTGATAATGGAACCGGAATTCATATCGATGGTCTTTAAACTTTCTTCAAATAGCTCCGCAAAACTCTCGCTCATTAAATTATTCCTGGGCCGACAGCCCCGTTTCTAACCACGCACCAACCGCGCGGGTCCTATTAGTATTCAGGTATGTTCCGGAACCTCACGCTGTTGGTAGCCCGGATTAACCCAGTTTTTCTTTCACCGCTGAAAGCACCAGCGCAAACACCTGATCGATATCCAAATCGGTACTATCGATCACGTAAGCATCTTGAGCAGGCTTAAGCGGAGCAACTGCCCGCTTCATATCCCGCTCATCCCTTGCCTGGATGCTCTCAAAAAGGTCGTGCAGACTAACACTAATATCCTTATCTATCAACTGGTTATAGCGCCTTTCGGCCCTCGCCTGGGCGCTTGCGGTGAGATAGATTTTGAGTACCGCATCGGTGAAAACAACAGTACCCATATCCCGACCGTCCGCCACCAGCCCCGGCAGTTGTTTAAATGAATGCTGCAGCGCCCCTATACCCTCACGCACCTGGGCCAGAGGCGCAACCCGGGAGGCATCGCTTGCAGCCTCATCAGTTCTCAGTGCCTGGGTAACGTCAGTGCCTTCAAGCAAGACTCGCAGGGGTGATTCAGGATCCCGGGTTGGTTCAAAATGCACATCCAGCGTCCTCGCCAGTTCCGCAAGCGCTGGCTCATCATCCAGGTCAATGCTGTGATTCCGGGCCGCAAAGCCAATAACCCTATAAAGGGCGCCGCTGTCAAGGATGTGAAACCCAAGATGTACTGCCAGTTTGTGGGTAATCACACCCTTTCCAGATCCACCGGGTCCGTCGATGGCAATAACCGGTACTTCGTCAGGCACCACAGTGTCTCCTACCAGACTCACCTGGTAAGCATGAAACAAAAATTGGCCAGTTAATCACGCTCTTTCACTGCCTGGCCACTAATGGAAGCAAAGTGATCTCTGGCAACCTTCGCCCGTTTGAAAAGCTCTTCCAGTTCTTCCATCCGCCCGTCTGCTATCAAGGCTCGAATCTCACTCAGCTCATCGACATATTTATCCAGAATATTCAGCACCTGCTCCCCATTGGCATCAAAAATATCCCGCCACATAACCGGATCTGAGGCCGCTATACGGGAAAAATCCCTGAAGCCACCTGCTGCATATTCAAATATTTCCAGGGAATCCCCCTGGACAGAAAGTGTATCCACTAGAGCATAGGCCAGCAGGTGAGGTAAATGGCTTGTCTGGGCAAATACGCTATCATGGTGCCTGGCTGACATCTGAATGACCCTTGCCCCGAGGCACTGCCACATTTCTTCCACTAAACTTATCGCACCTTTGTCGGTAGTTGCAGCTGGCGTAAGGATAACCTTGTGATTTTCAAACAGGCTGGGATCGGCAGCTTCAACGCCGTGCTGTTCTGAACCGGCGATGGGGTGGCCTGGTACGAGGTTTGCCGGGACCTCTCCAAAAATCTCCTCACCTGCTTTCAGGACAGGAGACTTTACGCTCCCAACATCCGTGATGACCGCAGTAACATCTTTCAACTGGGCAAGAGAACCTGAAATAGACCTTACTGGCACTGCGAGCAAAATGAGGCTGCTTCCTTCTACACACTGCGAGATGGACGAGGCCTTATCATCAATTATCGAGCGACTAAGCCCAATTTCAAGTGACTCGCTACTGGTATCAAAGGCCGATATTCTTTCCGCGAACCCTCGCTTCTTCAGTCCCAGCGCGACCGACGCACCGATTAGCCCCAGGCCGATAATCGATATCTTGTTGATCCCTGAACTCATATAATTTTTTCCAGCGCTTCGACGAAGCGCCTGTTTTCCTCTTCTGTGCCCACCGTCACTCGCAGGTGATTGGGCAATTCATAAATTCCAACGGGTCTGACAATGACGCCTTCAAGCAGCAAACTATCGTATATGGGCATCGCATCACGACCAAAATTAATTGTAAGAAAGTTTGCCACGGATGGAATGTAACCCAGACCAAGCCGTCTACATTCACTCTCAAGATAGCTGAGCCCTTTTTTATTCAGTTCTACCGATTGCCTAACATGGGTCTGATCATCAAGTGCAGCAAGTGCGGCAACCATGGACATCGAATTGACATTAAATGGCTGGCGAACCCTGTTCATCAGGTCAGCAATATCCGGATGACTCACTGCGTATCCTATTCGCAGGGATGCAAGGCCATAGGCTTTAGAGAAGGTCCTGGTCACAACGAGATTAGGATACCGCTTACACAATGAAATTCCATCCGGGTACTCTGCCTCCTCAACATACTCGAAATAAGCTTCATCAAGTACGACCAGCACGTCCTCGCGAATCCGATCAAGAAATTCAGTCAGTTCCTTCTTGGGGACCCAGGTACCAGTTGGATTGTTGGGGTTGGCAATGAATACCATCCGTGTCTTGCCACTAATAGCATCAAGCGTTGCGTCAAGATCCTGGGTATAGTTTTTCGCGGGAATGACCTTTAAGCCCGCCCCAATAGCCCTGGTTACCAGTGGGTAAACAACAAAGGAATGTTGTGACACGATCGACTCGTTATCCACGGACAAATAGACTCTAGCCAGCAATTCCAGGACATCATTGGAGCCATTGCCAATAGTAAGCTGGTCAGTCCCAACTTCCAGGAACTCACTTAACTTATTCTTCAGGAGATAAGCACTGCCGTCCGGATAACGGGCGACCTCGGCCAGGGCCGATTGAATACTCGAAGAAACACCTGGGCTCGCTCCTAACGGATTTTCATTACTGGCAAGTTTTATGACATTGCTCAGACCCAGCTCCCTTTCCAGTTCTTCAACCGGTTTGCCAGGCATGTAGGGTTGTAGCTCCCTTATGCCAGGGGAAGCAAGATTGATAAAATCTGCCATGTCTATAGCCTCGATCTGTTCAGTTGACTATTTATTAAGATCATACCGGTAGCTTTTCTGCCCGGTCCTTTTGTCAGGACCGCTTATCAAGACTGCTTATCAAGATTTTCTGTCAAGACTTTCTTTCAAGATAAGGTCCGTGGATAGCTGCCAAGCATCTTGACCTCGAGCGCATCCTTGTCGATTTCGCCCAACACTGTCTTGACCACCTCGTCTTCGCGATGTCCTTCAAAATCAATGAAAAAGACGTAGGACCACATGCCGGTCTTGGAGGGTCTGGTCTCTATCGAGGTTAGCGAGACATCGTGTCGGTCAAACGGCTCGAGCAGTTTAAACAAGGCACCTGGCTGGTTGTGTGTCGATACCATGATGGATGTCTTGTCTTTGCCGCTGACGCCAACATCGTCCCGACCCACCACTATGAAACGCGTGGTGTTATCAGACTGATCTTCTATCTTCTTTGAAAGTATACGCAGACCATAGATTTCAGCCGCAATTTCCCCGGCGATGGCTGCTGCACCTTTTTCTTCCATTACCTTTCGGGCTGCTTCGGCGTTACTGGTTGTCGTAATATTCGGTGTATTTGGATAGTGGCTATCAAGCCAGCTTCTGCATTGCCCCAGTGTCTGCTGATGGGAATAGATCCGCTCAATCTTTGTTTCATCCGTTTCCCGTGCGATCATGAGATGGTGATGCACCCGCAGTTCAACTTCACCGCATATTTGCAGAGAGGAATTGAGGAAGTTGTCCAGGGTGTGAGTGATAACGCCTTCTGATGAATTCTCAACTGGCACCACGCCATAGTTGCAATTCTCCGAAGCAACCTCTCTGAAAACATCATCCACTGTAATCATGGGCAGGCCGATAACGGAATCACCGAATTGTTTCAGGGTGGCAAGTTGAGTGAAGGTACCTTCAGGGCCTAGATAAGCCACCTCTAGGGGTTTTTCCAGGGCGAGACAGGCAGACATGATCTGCCGATATACCCGGGTAATCTTTTCACTGCTCAGCGGACCTTCACTGAGTTCCGTCATTCGACGCAGAACCTGCGCTTCTCGCTCTGGCCGATAATAAACAGGATCAACATCTTCAGACTCGAGCTTCTTAACATCTGCCACCTGCACAGCACATTCGGCACGTTCATTCAGGCGCTTCAGAATTTCTTCGTCCAGTTGATCGATCCGTTGACGAAGTCTGGTTAGTTGCTCCTGACCATTCGGTTTATCTGCCATGGAATCACCCGTCTACAGGGCTGTCGCCAGCATCAGTGGATCCAGCTTCATCACCAGTCTCGTCATTAACAATCTCATCACTAACAATCTCATCACTAACAATCTCATCACTTACTGTCTCGTCAGGAACTATAGCATCACCGTTCTCTGGTTCCTCTACACGCGCCAATCCCACCAGATGCTCTCCACCAGCAAGGTTAATCAACCGAACGCCCTGAGTATTCCTTCCCAGCAGTGAAACCTCATCAATTCTGGTCCTGACCAACGTGCCCTGATCGCTTATAAGAAAAACTTCATCACCTGGAAAAACCTGGGTGGCGCCAACCATATCACCGTTTCTGGCAGAGAGTTTCAAGCCAATAACACCCTGTCCGCCACGACCAATAACCGAAAAATCCTCTACTTGACTGCGCTTACCATAACCATTGTGGCTGGCGATCAAGAGCTGACCATCTGCTTCTGGAATAATCAGTGAAATGACTCTTTCACCGGGCCTGAGCTTAATCCCCCGAACGCCGCGCGCAGTTCTTCCCATGGCACGGACATCAGACTCCTTAAACCGGATAACTTTCCCACCACTGCCAAACAACATCACGTCCTTGGAACCATCAGTTACCGAGGCACCAACCAACGTATTGCCCTCTTCCAGTTCAATCGCGATCAGGCCGGTACTTCGCTGCCTTGAAAACTCCATTAGGGAAGTCTTCTTTACGGTGCCATTTGAGGTTGCCATGAATATGAACTGGTCATCCCGGTATTCGTGTACAGGCAACATGGCAGTAATTCGTTCTTCCGCATGCAGAGGCAGAATATTGATTACCGGCCTACCACGGGCCGTCCTGCTGGCAGGCGGAATCTGGAATACACGTAACCAATAGACCTTACCGACATTCGTGAAACACAGAATGGTATCGTGAGTATTAGCCACCATGAGACGCTCAATGAAATCTTCCTCTTTGACACTGCTTGCCGTCTTACCACGCCCACCTCTTCTCTGTGCCTGGTAGGTGTCAATTGGCTGGGTCTTGGCATAGCCGCCATTTGACAGGGTAACCACCATATCCTGCTCTGTAATCAGGTCCTCCATGGTGAGATCTTCCTGGGATTCTATGATCTCAGTCAGACGCTCATCCCCATACTCATCCCGAATTTCTATTAGCTCTTCACGAATAATCTGCATCAGACGTGNAGGCTCACTAAGTATTTCCAGGAGTTCACTAATGGTGTCTATTATTTCCCTGTACTCATCGAGCAGTTTCCCCTGCTCCAATCCGGTGAGTCGATTGAGCCGCATCTCCAGGATCGCCTGGGCCTGATCGGGGGAAAGGTAATAGTCACCACCTTCTTTCAACCCATATTTGTCATCTAGTTCTTCAGGTTTTGCGGCATCTGGCCCTGCTCTTTCCAGCATCTGGCTGACATTCTCGGATTTCCAGGGTTCCGCGATCAGCCTTTCCCGGGCCTCCGTGGCGTTAGCCGAGTCTTTTATAAGCGCAATCACCGGATCAATATTGGACAGGGCGACAGCGAGCCCTTCGAGCACATGACCCCTTATCCTCGCCCGCTTGAGCAGGTAAACGGTTCGACGGGTAACCACCCGCCGACGGTGCAATACAAAGTGTTCAAGTACCTGCTTCAGATTGAGAATCTTGGGCTCATTTTCTACCAGGGCAACAATATTGATACCGAATACACTCTGCAGCTGAGTTTGTGCATAGAGATTATTCAATACAACATCGCCTACCTCGCCACGCCTCAGTTCAATAACTATTCTCGTGTCGGTGGCAGATTCATCACGGAGCTCCGTGATCCCCTCAATTTTCTTGTCTTTCACCAGCTCCGCAATCTTTTCGAGGAGCCGGGCACGATTCACCTGGTAAGGAATTTCTTTGATAATAATCGTCTGCTTGCCCGTCTTTTCATTCTCTTCAATATCACACCGGGCGCGAACCTTTATTCGGCCACGACCTGTCCTGTATGCCTGTACGATGCCGCCACGACCGTTAATGATAGCGGCGGTCGGAAAATCAGGTCCTTTCACATATTCCATCAAACCATCGACATCCAGGTCAGGATTCTCAATCAAAGCAAGACAGGCATCGACTACTTCGGTCAGGTTATGTGGCGGTATATTTGTCGCCATACCAACGGCGATACCACTGGAGCCATTGACCAGCAGATTGGGAACCCGCGACGGCAATACTTCAGGCATCTGCAGAGTGCCATCATAGTTATCAACGAAATCAACTGTTTCCTTGTCAAGGTCAGCCAGCAATTCATGGGCGATCTTCTGCATGCGGATTTCGGTGTATCGCATAGCAGCTGCATTGTCGCCATCGAGAGAGCCAAAATTACCCTGACCGTCAACAAGCGTGTAGCGCATACTAAAATTCTGCGCCATGCGCACGATGGTATCGTAGGCAGCGTTGTCGCCATGTGGGTGATACTTACCGATGACATCACCAACAATCCTCGCAGACTTCATGTAGGGACGATTGAAAGCATTGTTCAGGTCATTCATGGCGAACAACACTCTCCGATGCACGGGCTTCAGGCCATCGCGAACATCCGGCAGGGCCCGGCCTACGATGACGCTCATTGCGTAGTCAAGATACGACTGGCGCAATTCATCTTCAATATTGATGGTCGTTATATGGTTGTCAAAATCAGACATTTATCGCTACTTCAGTTACGCAGGTATCCCCCCGGCTGCAATCTGGGCTTGTGCCTGTATGCACACAGAATAATGGGTATTGGGAGTCTCAAGCAAGGCAGAAATTATAGCACGTTATACCGATTCAAGCCCACCTAAAGGCATATCTTTTTCTCCGGTGATGCCCATATAAGTTGTTGATATTATTGCATTATTTCTCTGCGCCACAAAGACGTGGCTCGACCAGGTTGCATCCCGTTAAGGAAGGTCCGAATTTGTCCTGGAATCAACAAATTTCGCAGCGGTTTCCTGCTGTATACTGCGCTCTCATTTCTACAACCACGGTAGTTATATGGCTTCCTCCACCAGTGAATCCCTGATCACTGCACGCTGGATCGTACCCGTCGTCCCGGCCGGCCTGGTGCTTGAAAATCATGCCCTGTTGATCAAGGGAAGTACCATCCAGGATCTATTACCGGTTGACTCAGCAAGAAAGCTGTATCCAAACGCAACCAGGGTCGACCTGCCACAGCACCTGTTGACCGCAGGATTGGTGAACACCCATGGACATGCTGCCATGTCACTGCTACGTGGATATGCAGATGATCGAGAATTAATGGACTGGTTAAGTAACCATATCTGGCCAGTAGAAATGAAACTGGTCGACTACAATTTTGTTAAAGATGGCAGCACACTGGCGGTAGCGGAAATGATAAGCACAGGCACCACCTGTGCTGCTGACACTTACTTCTTCCCTGAAGCAGTTGCTGAAGCATTTACTGAAAACAGGTTTCGTGGTCAGGTCGCGACACCAATTATTCAGTTTCCCAATGCCTGGGCCGAGACCGAAGATCAGCATATTCAAAAAGGTCTGGATTTCGGTGACAGCATCAAAGATAACGATCTTATTTCGACCGCTTTCGCACCCCACTCTCCCTACACCGTCACCGATAAAGCACTCGAGGCGGTCCGATTGCATACTGAAGCACTGGACTTACCTATTCACCTTCATCTACACGAAACCAAGGATGAGGTCGAGAGTGCTGTCTCTGAAACCGGCATCAGACCAATCCAAAGAATACACGAGCTTGGGCTGATTTCAGAATCACTGCAAACTGTCCATATGACTCAACTGATAGAGCAGGATTTTGATCTGCTTGCAGACAAGGGGGTTCACCTTGCTCACTGTCCGGATTCCAACATGAAACTAGCGAGCGGTTTTTGCCCGGTAGAGAAGCTAAAGGAACATGGCGTCAACGTAGCTATTGGCACAGATGGAGCGGCAAGTAACAACAACCTCGACATGCTGGAAGAAACCCGATCCGCAGCGCTACTGTCAAAAGTTGTCAGCGCCGACGCCACCAGTGTCAATGCGTTTGAGGCACTTGCAATGGCGACAATAAATGGCGCCAGGTTGCTCGGACTTGAAAGCAAAATAGGCAGCCTGGAAAAGGGTAAACTAGCCGATGTCATTGCGGTAGATCTGTCTTCCATTAATTTTCAGCCCATCCATCACCCAGTCTCACAACTCATCTACACAACAACCGGACACCAGGTGAGCCATACATGGATAAACGGGGAACTACTTTACGCCAACAATCAATTTACTCAGTTAGATGAAGCTAGACTCAGGGTGGTCGTAGAAGAGTGGCGCCAGAAAATCGAGAGCGTCTCATGAGCAACCGTAAATTGGACAGCAGCGAGGTTAGCGCGAGCAATACTACTGCGAGCAATGTCGACGCAGAAGAAATTGCCAAGTTTGAACAAATCGCTCGCAAATGGTGGGATAAGGAAAGCGACTTCAAGACTCTCCACGATATTAATCCACTGCGGCTATCGTACATAACTGAACGGGTTGATCTGTCATCCAGGCGAGTGCTGGATGTTGGTTGTGGTGGTGGAATCCTGTCCGAATCCATGGCGGGTCTCGGGGCGAAGGTAACGGGTATCGACATGGGTGAGACACCACTGAGTGTGGCGAGGCTGCATCTGCATGAATCAAACTTGAATGTCGACTATCAGCAGTCAACCATTGAAGAAATTGCAGACTCTGACACTGAGCTATTCGACGTCATAACCTGTCTCGAAATGCTGGAACACGTGCCAGACCCTGGCTCTGTTATAGGTGCCTGTAAAAAGCTGCTAAAACCCGGCGGTCATCTTTTCCTGTCCACCATCAATCGCAACCCCAGGTCTTACCTGTTTGCCATCATAGGCGCTGAATACCTGCTGAACCTCCTGCCACATGGCACCCATGACTTTGCAAAGTTTCTGAAACCATCTGAGATATCAGCCTGGCTGCGACAACACGACCTTGGCCTGAAAGATATCACGGGTATGACCTACAACCCTTTCCTGGGAACCTTTCGTCTGTCCGGGGATGTCGAAGTGAATTACCTGGTCCATGCGACTAGTTAGCCTTGATCTGACATTAATTCGACGAATTTCAGTAGTTAGGATGGGATAGTCTGGTATCTGATCTGACGTGGCTAGCGCTAGGGACGGACGGGGTCGCCGAGACGCGGGACCCGGCCATGGATGGTCGGGGGCGCCGAGCCGATGCCACAGAAGATTAGGTACCAGACTATTCAATCCGATGTATAACTAACAACTATTGTAAACATCACGCATGGTTTGGTGGACTGGTTCAATTCGTCAATTCGCTACAAAGTACAGTATCAACGGGGACCGATATTTTCGTTAGACATGCGGTAAAGCGCTTTGGATTCCTTGGAATTTAATTCCCGATATTGGCCCGCCTTGATCGCTGACGGTATAAAGAGGCTTCCGAAGCGGACTCTTTTGAGGCGGCTTACTGTCAATTCCTGGGACTCCCAGAGCCTTCGTACTTCCCTGTTGCGGCCTTCCATCAAGACAACGTAGTACCACTGGTTGGCACTGCCTTCACCCTTACCTTTCCGGATATCGCTAAAGGAAGCGTTGCCATCTTCAAGCTGAACGCCTTCCTTCATATGCTGTAGTTTCTCATCCGTGACCTCACCAAGCACACGAACTGCATATTCACGCTCAATATTTGAAGACGGATGCATTAGACGATGCGCCAGTTCGCCATCGGTCGTAAACAGCAGCAGTCCGCTGGTATTGAAGTCTAGCCGGCCAACAGAAACCCAGCGCTGATTCTTGATTCTGGGCAAATTCCTGAATACTGACGGGCGCCCCTCAGGGTCCTCGCGGGAACAGATTTCACCGGCAGGTTTGTTGTAAAGCAGAACCTGGTGCTTAACCGCCTTCTGGCTGAGCACTCGGCCATCAACGACAATTCTATCTTCAGCTGTAACACGATCACCCTGGGTAGCTATTTTACCGTTTACCTTTACCCGCCCCGCCTTGATCCACTCTTCCATGATGCGCCTGCTTCCGAGGCCATGACTGGCGAGAACTTTTTGCAGTTTATTGGATTGGTCCTGCGTTGGTGGGGGCTTCGCCATATCTAGCTCAGGTATCTCATTAAATGAGGGTTCTTACTATTAATCTGGTCTAGGGGCCAATATCCAGATCAGTTTGATTGTCAGATGCTTCTCCATCATCTATTACATCATCGACGGACGATTCTGTCTCACCTACCGCACCATCAACTGGTGAGTCGTCAGCAACAGCTGCATTCAATATTGTGTCCGGCATGGTGCTGGCCTGCGCCTGTACATCTTGTAGGGAGTCTTCAGCCCCCACTTCATCATCTTCATCGTCCTGGTCAAACAGGTTCCGTATATTGTCCTGGATTGCATTTACCTCTTCTGTAACCTTTTCGAGATCAGCATCTTCAATACCGGTAGCCTCATCAAGATTCTCTATACCCAACTCAAGGGTTCGAACCTCAACAATATCACCCTCCAGGTCAAGATCTTCAGTACCCTGGGCCAGGTCCTTGATCTCAGACAGGGTTGGTAATGCCTCAAGACTGTCGAGGTCAAAATAGTCCAGGAAGGTTTTGGTTGTCGCATATATGGCTGGCCGGCCAGGTACATCGCGATGACCCACAACCCTCACCCACTCTCTTTCGAGCAGGGAACGCATGATGTTCGTTGACACAGCCACACCACGAATTTCTTCAATGTCACCGCGCGTAATGGGCTGTTTGTATGCAATCAATGCCAGGGTTTCCAGCAGTGCACGTGAATACCTTGGTGGCCTTTCCTCCCAGAGACGACCAACCCACTCGGCATACTCCTGGCGAACCTGAAAGCGGTATCCAGAGGCAACTTCTTTCAACTGAAAACCACGACCTTCACAGTCCATTTCGATCTCAGTCAATACTGCCTTGACCTCAGCTCGCGCGGGTTGATCTTTGTCAAACAACGAAATCATTTGATCAATGCTCAGGGGCTGGTCTGCCGCCAGAATGGCCCCCTCAAGAATTTGTTTCAATTCACTCATTAGTCTTCATATTCTATGGTGGCATCCGTACTTGATGATCGAGCCTTAACATGAATCGGTGCGAAAGGGTCGGCCTGGACGACTTCAATCAGTGATTCCTTGATTAATTCCATCATCGCGATGAAGGTTACGATAAGGCCTGTCCTGCCTTCCTCAAGATCAAACAAGGCAATGAAGGGGACAAACTGATCCCCCGCCGCTGAGACTTTCCCGAGGATCTGCGACATCCGTTCCCGGGTCGACAGGGGCTCAAGCTGCACGTGGTGACTGGAATAGCTCTCTGCTCTTTTTAGCACTTTCGCCAATACAACCAACATTTCCTGTAGCTGAACTTCCGGCAAAGGCTTTTCCTTGTTCATCACCGGTGCATCTGCACCGGCTACCCAGTAATCACGATTCATCCGGGGTAATTCATTGATGTCCATTGCAGCCGTCTTGAATCTTTCATACTCCTGTAGACGCCGGATCAACTCTGCCCTCGGATCCTCTTCATCTTCCACCCCTTCCGCTACCCGCGGCAGCAGCATTCTTGACTTTATCTCTGCCAATACAGCTGCCATAACGAGATATTCTGCCGCCAGCTCAAACTGCAGATCCGACATCAGGTCTATATATTCCATGTACTGACGCGTAATTTCCGCAACCTTAATGTCAAGGATGTCGAGGTTCTGGCGCCTTATCAGGTACAAAAGAAGATCAAGAGGTCCCTCAAAAGCTTCAAGGATTACTTCAAGGGCATCAGGGGGTATATACAAATCCAGTGGAATCTGGGTCATGGGTGTGCCATCAACGACCGCGAATGGCATCTCACTCTGTTTCGCCCCTGTCTCTCTTACCGCGTCTTTGATTGGTTCTTCCATCTTGCTTTACCTGTTTTTTATCTGTAGTCCAGCCCCATGGCTGATCTCACTTCCTCAAGCGTTGACCGGGCTATATTTCTCGCCCGTTCACACCCTTCTGCAACGATACTTTTTACCAGGTCCGGATTCTCCTCATATTGTCTGGCTCGCTCCCGGATAGGCTGAAGCTCCTCCATTACCTTTTCAACCACTGGTTTTTTACAGTCGACGCAGCCAATTCCAGCGGTGGTACAGCCTTCCCGTACCCAGTCCCTTGTTTTTTCGTCTGAGTAGATTTTGTGTAGTGCGAACACCGGGCATATTGTCGGATCTCCCGGATCATCGCGTTTCACCCTTGCCGGATCAGTGGTCATGGTCCTTATTTTTTTCTCTATGGAATCTGGTTCTTCGCGCAATGCAATGGTGTTGTTGTAGGACTTGGACATTTTCCTGCCATCCAGCCCCGGCATAACGGACAGCTCTGTCAACAGCGACTCTGGTGCGGGTAAAATCACCTTGCCACCACCTTCAAGATAGCCAAACAAGCGGTCCCGATCTCCGAGTGAAACGTTCTGCTGCCCGGATACTATGGCTCGGGCTTCTTCCAACGCATTCTTGCTGCCCTGTTGCAAGTATTCGCGGCGCAACTCCCGATACATTTTTGCATTCTTACGCCCCAGTTTTTTAATCGCCTCCTCCGCCAATTCCTTGAATCCTGGTGTTTTGCCATAAAAGTGATTGAATCTACGGGCGATTTCCCTGGTCATTTCCACATGTGGTACCTGGTCGGCACCAACGGGAACATTGCCTGCCTGGTAGATAAGAATATCGGCACTCTGCAGCACGGGATATCCAAGGAACCCATAAGTCGCAAGGTCACGTTCATTTGAATTCGCTACCAGATCCTTGTAGGACGGCACGCGCTCAACCCAACTCAGGGGCGTAATCATGGAAAGCAGCAGGTGCAGTTCCGCATGTTCCGGCACGCGCGATTGGATAAACAGGGTCGCTGAACCAGGATTGATGCCGGCTGCCAACCAGTCGATCACCATTTCCCAGACATTCTCTTCAATGATCTGGGGCTCCTCATAGTGCGTTGTCAAGGCATGCCAGTCTGCAACGAAGAACATGCAGTCATATTCGTGTTGCAGGCGAATCCAGTTTTTCAGCACGCCATGATAATGACCCAGGTGCAGTCGGCCGGTGGGGCGCATTCCAGACAATACCCTTTTCTGCGCTTCGATAAGACTCAATTAGATACCCAGTGCTTTTTAGAAAACATGATCGAAGAGATCAACAAAATAACAAGGAAATGAAAGAAGATTTGTTTCTCATATAACCAAGACGGTTTTGCTGATGATTATACTCGCCGGGAATGCTGATGTCTCTGTCGAGTCACCATCAGGCAGCAAACAAATCTGGATCACCACGGCCCGCTCGCGTAATAACGGGGTAGCCATCTTCCAGATTGACCACAGTGGTCGGTTCCATACCGCAAAAACCACCGTCAATAACCAGGTCCAGCTGATGCTCCAACTGATCACGAATTTCCATTGGATCGGTCATTGGGAAGTCTGCTCCTGGCAGTATCAGCGTACTGCTCATCAGGGGTTCCCCCATGGAAGACAGTAAAGCTTCACAAATGGGATTGTTCGGTACACGGAGCCCTATTGTTTTTCGTTTTGCATGCACTAGACGCCTTGGAACTTCCCTGGTTGCCTGCAGGATAAATGTATAGGGTCCAGGGGTCGCTGTCTTGATTAACCTGTAGGCACTATTATTTACACGCGCGTAAACACCGAGGTCGGAAAGGTCACGGCAGACCAGGGTAAAGGCGTGATGCTGGTCCAACCGCCTTATCTGTCGGATTCTTTGGAGTGCACTTTTGTCACCAATATGACAGCCCAGGGCGTAGGCGGAATCCGTCGGGTAGGCAATGACGCCGCCCGCCTTCACTATTTCCGTTGCCTGATTGATCAGCCGAAGTTGTGGATTTTCCGGATGAACTCTGAAGAACTGGCTCATTGAAGACCATTGCTCAAAAAAGGCGCCTATTCTAGCGGATTCTTCCGTGAATTCTAACTCGTTCTGGGCTGGTCCTTATCTGCTGATGGTGGCTGGTAACCGGTTTGACCCGCTCAACCACTTAACCAATGTGTTGCATCAAAGGTTGAAACCGCAGTATAAATCCGGAATTTCCAGATTTCCGGAATGGCGGACCATCCTAAATTCCTGTCCCTTCATGAATTATCCGGGCTAGCATTTAAAAAATGCATTATCATTAGGCGTTCAATTTCCAGTGAAACGAGATAATGAAACAATTCATTGAATTCGTACCCGTTTTTTTGTTTGTGGTGGTGTATTTCACCACGCGGGATATCTATATCAGTACAGGAGTGCTCATGGTAGGCATCTGCATGCAGGTTGCCTATGAGTTTATCCGTTTCCGCAAGGTCGACAAGAAAACCACCGTAATCTTCTGGGTAGCCATGTTATTCGGCGGTGCAACCCTGGTGTTTCGCAATCAGGAATTCATCCAGTGGAAGCCTACTATTGTTAACTGGCTATTTTGTGTGGCTTTACTGACTAGCCAAATCATCTCTCGTGACAATCTCATCAAGAAAATGCTGTCTGAGCAGCTGACACTGCCTGATCTGGTCTGGCGCAACCTGGCGCTGGGGTGGTCTCTCGGCTTCTTTCTGGCCGGGGCTTTGAACCTCATCGTCGCATACAGTTTCAGTCTCGATTTTNGGGTCACCTACAAACTTGTGGGTGGTATCGCAATCAGTCTTATCTATATGATAGTCACTATGGTCTATCTCATTAAGGGTGGCTACATCCAGGATGACCCGCCACAGATAACCGAGGCGGATTAAAAAAATGTTGTATGCAATCATAAGTACAGATATAGAAAACTCGACACCACTCCGGCAGCAGGCACGTCCTGAGCACCTGCAGCGCCTGGAAGTTCTCAAGAGTGAAGGCAGGCTCGTTCTGGCAGGCCCACATCCTGTGATAGATAGTGATGATCCAGACGCTTCGGAATTCAGCGGTAGCCTGGTGGTTGCGGAATTCAGCTCCCAGGATGACCCTCAAAGCTGGGCTGATCGTGACCCCTACGTGGCGGCTGGTGTTTACGTTGAAGTCATGGTGAAACCATTCAAAAAGGTGCTCCCCTGAAACCTTTCAGCATCGCGCTACTGGTGCTTGGGCTCGCTCAGTCTCTGGCGGCAGATACCGTTTATGTCCGGGATACTATCTATGTTCCACTTCGCGGTGGTCAATCGACGGAGCACCGTATCCTGCACCGGGGATTACGCAGCGGCACGGCCCTGGAGCGTTTGCAAACAAACGATGAGAGTGGCTACACACTAGTGAAGTCAGAGGGTGGGGTTGAGGGCTGGATTCAGTCGCAATATCTGGTAGAGGTACCCATTGCGCGAGATTTGCTGAAAAAAACTGAAGACCGGTTGTTAGAGTTAGAAGCCAGTCACCAGAAAAAGTTGCTGCAACAACAGGATATTGAAACAAGGCGGGTCGAATTATCTGATTCAAACGAAGCACTGCAGTCTAAAAATGACACCCTGGCAGACGAGCTCGCGAACCTCACCCAGCTGGCAGCCAATGTTATCGCGATCGACGACGAGAACCAGCAGCTTCGGCAAGAGCATGATGATTTGATCGGGCAAATGGATGCGCTGTCGGTAGCAAATCAGGAATTACAGGATAGTTCAGACCAGCAGTGGTTTCTGCGTGGTGCAGGTACCATTTTGATGGGTCTCTTAGTCGGCTTCTGGCTTTCCAGGCGTATTTACCACAAGCGCGGCGGCGGTGGCTGGACCTGATGTCAGTGAAACTCAGCGTCAACCTGAATAAGGTCGCCCTCATTCGCAATTCACGCGATACGACGATTCCAAGTGTCACCGAAGCTGCCATTACCTGTATCGACAGTGGTGCACAGGGAATAACCGTGCATCCCAGGCCTGACATGCGCCACATTCGCCCATCAGATGTCTATGAACTGGCTGAGCTGTTGGCTAGAAAAGAATACAAAGATATCGAATTCAACATCGAGGGCAACCCCTACGCGGGACCGGAAGATAACGGTTATCCAGGGTTCATGGAACTGGTTCAGCAGGTCTGCCCCCATCAATGTACATTGGTGCCAGATGACCCCACCCAGCTAACGTCGGACCACGGCTGGAACCTGTCTGGCGAGTCCAACCAGCTCAACCCACGGGTTGAGGAACTGCAGCAACACAATATCAGGGTCAGTCTGTTCATGGACCCGATCGAAAAGCAAATTGAGCTTGCTGCATTTCTGGGGGTTAATCGGA
>PBRP01000053.1 GCA_002726655.1 Gammaproteobacteria bacterium | reverse complement strand
ATAAGCAGACATGGCCAATTTGGCATCTTTGCTCTGGGCAAGTTCTAAAAAGAGATTCCCTTCCAGTGCCAAGCCTTCTGCAAGTGGTTTCTGGCTACCTTCATAGATACATTCCATGATATGGCCTATGGCCATTGGCGGCCGCATTGCCAGTTCTTTGGCGAAAGTGATTGCTTCCGGGAGCAGATCTTCATAATCAAATGCCTTGTGGACCAGCCCTATTCGTTCAGCTTCATCAGCATCGACAATCTGACCAAGTAGCAGCATCTCCATCGCCTTGCTCAAGCCCAGGAGACGTGTCATGCGCTGAGTACCACCACCGCCCGGTAATATTCCAACGTTCACTTCAGGACAACCCAGTGAAGCGTTTCTGGACATGAAACGGAACTCGCACATCAAGGTCGTTTCACAACCACCACCGGCAGTCTGTCCACTAATGGCAGCAATTATTGGTTTTCTGCGAAGCCTTGCCAGACCCCTGGTTTTGAATTCCCCCAATTCCTTATCTAGCTGCTGTGTTGCAGCAATATCTCCGGACGATTCAGATGACCAGTTTGACAAAATCGTTTCTACATCAAAATGTTGAATAAAAACATCTGGCAGGTGACTGGTTAGAATAGCGACACGTAAGTCAGCATCAGCTTCAAACTCTTCCACCAGTTCCGTTAGCTCCGCAGCGGTCTGCAGGTTCATCAGGTTCTGCGGCGGGTTATTGAATTTCCAGATTACTACGGGACCATCTTTCTCGACTATGTAATATTTAGGATCGATTGCCATCTTTCTCTCCGTATTCGTGATTGACGTTGCGTACGACGAACATTAAACCCTTCATTGACTGTCTTACAGGCCGCTATTTAGAAGTGGACTTTCATTCAGTTCCTGACATTTTTGACCCTGCAGTAAATGGATATAGGTGGTACCGATTTACTTTGGCACTTCGCTCTGACCATGTAACCTTAACTTTCTCTGTGCAATCAGCTGCGTCACTATCTCCTCGTGCCTCACCCGGTTCAATGTATATCTCAAGTACAGAGCTAGCCCACCTAACGTAAATATTGAGGTGACAGGTCCCTGAAACAGTCCCAGATTAAAGATGACATTCGCATCGACAGTGCCCGGCATCGCATTTTTTGGAAAGGCGATAAAATCCAAAGCAAATCCACCCATCACTGTTCCCAGGGCTGCTGCGGCCTTACCAGCAAATGCTCGAGCAGAATAAACGATACCCTCCTGACGTTCGCCCGTTGCAAGTTCCAGTTCATCCGAAATATCAGCAAACATGGAATTAATCGTGATGTAGATAATGGGGACAACAGATCCGCCAACACAACTCGCGGCAATCAACAACGGTAAAATGGACCAATGGCCATTTTCAGGCAGCAACTCAAAAAGTCTCAATACGATCAACACGTTGGCATTTATAGTTGCAACTACAGCTGGAATTATCAGGCACCACTTTTTGTCCAGTATGCAAACCAGGTAGGCTGCTGCCAAACTGCCTGGGCCGAGGCCCAACAACACACCAACACCCAACCAGCGCAGTTGATCCGTTTCGAGCCCCCAAAAGTGTATACCCATAAAAGGAGTAAACACGGCTTCGACTGATAGAACGAGTGTACCTAACATCAATCCAAAGAATATCGATCGATAAGAACGGCTGGAAAAAGCTATCTTCAATTCGTTGAATAGTCGCACGAAACCTAGCGATTCCCTTGCTGGAACCGCCAGGGACAAATTCGGAATTTCCTTTCGCGTACCCCAGATACACAACATGATGGCGATAACTGCAATGATTCCGGCAGATGCCGCCATCCTGGGATAGCCATCGGCGTTGTACATACCATTGGGTAAATCAGGCTGTGGTTGAAATATAAATGTGAGCATGCTGAACCAGAATCCCCATCCTGCAACTGCGCCGAAAAAAAGGCCAACGCTGAATAGCCCATTGCGGTCTTCATAGTCGGTCGCCATTTCCGCACCGAGAGCTAGGTGTGGAATTTGGTAAAGAGTCAGAAAGGTCCTTACCGATATCGCAAAAAGAGTGACCCAGCCAAAGTAGAACATTTCGCTCATACCAGCAGGCGGATAGAACAGCAGAAACAGCGTAATCGCCATGGGGGCCGCAGACGCTGCCATAAATGGATGTCGACGTCCCCAGCGAGACTGAAATCGGTCGGAGATTGACCCGACCAGGGGGTCACTCATGGCATCAAACAGAACAGCAATCGCCAGTGCGAGAGCAGTTAATGTTGCTGAGACACCCAGGATCTGATTGTAGTAGAACAGCAGGAAGGAATTGAACGCGGAGTTTTTTACTCCTTCTGCTGCCTGTCCGATTCCCCAGAAAAACTTGGTTGATTTTGGTAGTTTTCGTGTCGCCACAGGTCACTCAAGTGAAGTTCATGGGGCATGTAACACCAGATACCGACACAAGTACACCACCCGAACAGGAATGCTTCAGTCAGCATAATATCCACCATAACCTCAACAGAGCTAGACGATTTTCCGGCAATATATTATCGGATCGCAGATTATGAGGTCAGAGCGGAATGGCATTTACTTATGGCCTACACCAGTGATGCGACTACCGCCAGAGAGAGCGCCATGTTTGGCCAAAAGGGTTGAGCGAGAAACGTCGCTAGATTTCAGTTAAACCCACTAATTACTGATCTGTCTCAAATAGGTGGTAAGGCAAGTCAACTATGATCTTCTGTTCTTCCATAAACAACAGGAGTAGCTAGATGGCCTACGTTGATCTTGACTATGACCTTACAGAGGAACAAAAAGCTGCTCAGGATATGGCAAAACGGTTTGCCCTTGAGGTCGTCAGACCCAAGGGCATTGCCCTCGACAAGTTAGCAGATCCAGCTGATGTTGCCGATAAGGGTTCTGAATTGTGGGATGTATTTAGAACCTATCGGGAACTCGGGTTACATAAAAGGGGGCTGCCCCAGGCAATCGGCGGTCTGGCAGGCTCCGTTGATCCCTACTCATCCTATCTGATCAATGAACAACTCGGCTATGGTGACGGTGGCCTGTCCATTAGTCTGAGTGCTGCCGGTTCTCCGTTTGCCTACGCTGGGCTGTCTGAGGATCCTGAAATAAGGGGCTGGGCAGAGGACTACATCAATGATACGAGCGGTGAAATCGTGGGTTGCTGGGCGATTACGGAACCCGATCATGGCTCTGACTGGGTTCACAGTGGTGAGGAAAATATGGGGCAGGAGAAGTTTGCGCCGCAGCTTAGAGCCGTAAAGAAAGGCAACGAGTACATCCTCAATGGTCAGAAGTCAGCCTGGGTATCCAACGGAACCATTGCGAGTCATGCCAGCTTGCATGTTAGCCTCGATCCATCAATGGGGATGCATGGTACGAGTGTCTGTATTCTGCCTTTGGATTTGCCGGGAATCTCGAAAGGTAAAGCTCTCAATAAGCACGGACAAAGGGCTTTGAATCAGGGTGAGATCTTTTTCGAGGATGTTGTGATTCCGGAAAAATATATGATGATGGATCTTGCGACGGTCAAAGACCTGAGACAAGCAACGATGGGTGTCGATGTGGGTTTCATCGCAGGTCCCAACACTGGTATGGCGACTACTTTTGCAGGGGTTGCCTGGTCCGCTCTCGATGAGGGCATCAGATACGCGAAAGAGAGGATTCAGGGTGGTGTGCCGATTTTCGAACATCAAAGCATCAAGCTCAAACTCATGCGCATGTTTCAATTAGTCGAAGCAGCCAAATCATTTTCGCGCAGGAACTTTATGTATACCGTAAACCATACGACTGGCTCATCGCCACACGCGGTGTCAGCCAAGGCATTCGCCACGGAAACGGCTTTCAATGTTGCGAGTGAAGCCATGCAAATCCATGGTGGGAACGGGCTGACAAAGGAATATTGTATTGAGAAGATCCTGCGCGATGCGAGGGCATCAATGATTGAAGATGGTACAAACGAATCCTTGCTGATATCAGCAGCAGGTTTTCTATAAAGCGGCGATTTCGAAACGTATTTAGTCTGAATCTGGCGCGAACCGTGTAATCTGGTCCCGCGTCTCGGCGACCCCGTCTCGGCGATCCCGTCTGGGCGACCCCGTCTCGGCGACCCCTACCTTCCCCGGCGCTAGCCACGTCAGATCAGGTACCAGACTACCCAACCCTAACTACTGATATTCGTCGAATTAATGTTAGATCAAGGCTAGATAAAATCTTCAGGTTCCTTTGTCATCTGTTCAACGACTTCAGTATCACTATCGATCGATCGTACTACCTCATTCGCGCGCAGCACGGCCTTTTCGATGATATTGACCTGCGCATAGTCACCAATAGCGTAAACTTCCTCCACCCTGTCTTCCAGCTGTTCCAGAAGCGACATGTCTCTTTTTCGGGCACGGGCCACTACAAGCGTATCGTACTCAATTGTCTGGTTTTCACCATTCTTTGGAATAACTTCAAGTGTATTCTCACCAACTTCACCAAGTCTTGTCTGGAACATTACGTTGATATTATCCATGACCTGACTTTCTTCTGATGCTCTAACCGGGTCGATATCGGATGAAAGCTTCTTCGTCAGCCACCAGCGGCGAGCATTAGCGGCAAAACCTAATAAGGATTGATGATTACCATTGCCAATGAGGGTCACTTCTTTGCCCTCATCGGCCAGTGAAATTGCTGTTTCAGAACCGTAGCTCAATCCCCATATGACAATTTTCTGGCCGATTTCATCCCGGCGCTCAATCGCCTCCAGTATATCGATGGCCTTTGAATTATTGTGCAGTTTCTTTGGGATATCCTGCACCGCACCCGCGGCGACGATTACAACATCGGGATCCAGTGCGACAATGCTGTCACAGGTGGCTTCGAAGTTCAGTTTCACTTCAACACCGAGGCGATTAACTTCTCTTATCAGATAGTCAGTAAATTTCGACAGTTCCCGGCACACTGGTTCGTTCTTGAATGTACCAACAAGCCCGCCAAGCCGGTTTCGTTTTTCCACAATCGTTACCGGATAACCACGACTGGCACCAACCCTGGCTGCTTCAAGACCAGCAACTCCAGACCCGATGATGACAATTTTCTTATCTGACCCGGCATCCAGCAGGGGCGTTCGCCCGGGGCCGATATCATAGTTGACGGAACAAGGCATCCCACAACCTTCTGTGCAGGCGATGCAGGGTCTTATCTCATCCTGTTTGCCGGCCAGATACTTATTTGGTGTTTCGGGATCAGCGATCAGCTGGCGACCAAAGTTAATGATATCAAGCTGTCCCTTTTGCAGTGCCTCCTCGCAGAAATCAAGGTCAGTAAATCGCCCCGCACCAAACACCGGCAGACTGGTTCCCTCTTTAATCCGAGAGACCATATCGAGAAAGCAGCCCTGCTCATAATACATAGGCACCAGAATGCCCTGAGGCGAGTGCATAATAGAACCCTGGGATACATCCAGCGCATCACATCCGGCGGCTTCCATGGCAGGAGCAATAAATTCCCTTGCTGTCTCTGCGGTAATACCCGCCTCGCCGAGAAGTTCATCACCGGCAATTCGCGCCATTATGGGATAGTCTTCACCAACAGCGGCGCGCATCTTCTCGATCGTTTCCACCGGGTTTCGCAGGCGATTCTCCCAACTCCCACCATATTCATCGGTTCTTTTATTGTAGTAGGGCGAAATAAAGCAACACATGAGGCTGGCGGCGCCGTGTGTACAGTGAAGCTGGATGCCATCGATTCCTGAGTCCATCAGTATTTTAGCGGTCTCAGCAAATTGATCCTGAATGCCTTGTATTTCCGCAATGGAAAGTTCATGAAACGCGGGTGCCTCACCGGTTTCCTGCTGACCAGGCGGTGCCATAATTTCCGCCGGCGTCTGTTTTACATCCTGTTCATTGGGAAAAGGCGGTGCAGAAGGTCCCATATTGATGAACATTGAACCAAACATCGCAGCCTGAACGATGATCTTTGCATCATGTTTGTGAATTGCTTCTGCCAACCGGGGTAATCCATCGCGAATAGTAGGTGCACTAATTTGTGCTGGCATGAGCGCACCCGTTATGACAAGCCCAGCGCCACCCCGTGCACGACTTTCAAACCATTCAATCGTCTCATCTGTTATCGCCTGCTTGTCGGTGATACCGGGCGTACTGAGAATCGCCGCTTGTGAGATCCGGTTCTTGACCACCATCTTGTTGATGGTGATTGGCTGAAAAAGCTTCATTGAGCTTGCGTCGGACATATGGATACCTGTTACTGGAGCATACTGTTGCTGGTGAGTAGCACTTCAATTGTCACCAGATGGGTTGCTACATATCTTGACCTACATCAAGAACGCGTCAGATGAATGCTAAGCCACTGGCTCGATAACCCGACTGTTTTGGTGAAGGCATTTTCGGTGAAGGATTTTTTGTGAAGGCGCTTTCGGTGAAGGTATTTTTTGTGAAGGTATTCTTGTGAAGGTAGTGCCGGCGGCAAAAGTGGATCCACAGATCACTTCTGCCCCCCGGTATCTGCTACCTAAAAACCGTAGTTAACTTCAATCCCAAATGTTCGTGGTGCCTGAATCGACGCGCGCTGCTGTTGATTGAAGTACCAGCTTGTTCGTTCAAAGGCTTCAATAATATCTTCATCAAACGCATTGCGTACATAGGCGCTGACTCTCAGATCTCTGGCCTTGGAATAGTAGTTAAGCCTGAAATCAACTCGCTCAAACGACGGCACCTCAGTATTTGCCCGGTTGAATACCGATGACCATTGTTCATCCGTATAAATATAGGACGCCACAAAGCCCAGCTCCGAGCCACCCAGGTCCCAGGTGTAATGTCCGTTGATGGTGTACTTGTGGGGCGGCGCTTTAATCAGCTCATTGCCAGACAGGTCCGAATCAACGGGTACAGGCTCCGTCGTGTCTCGGATTTCTCTGCCCATGCTGTCAATCTCTGTATCCTGTGTTATGAACGCTCCTACAGGACACTTCACCCCTATTGTAGTTTGACTCTGAGTGCTTCGTAAGGTGTATTTCCATTAAACGCACCATGAGGTCGATAAAAGTTATAGAAATTCTCCCATTCAACCAATTTTTTGTTCAAATCAACATCATCGACATAGCTAAGTAGTTGGTAAAACTCATCCTGGTCTGTTCGGTGAGATCTTTCAACTTTGCCATTGAGTTGGGGTGTCCTCGGTTTTATATATCTATGCCGTATGCCCTTGTCTTCAACATGCCAATGAAACTTGGCTTGAAACTCATGGCCACGATCCGTTTGGATAGTGTGGAGGCGAAAAGGAAATTTCCCGATGACATGGTCAACAAAATCAATAGCATTCTTTTGAGTATGCCGTTCATATATTTTTAGTGCCCGTATGCGAGTAGCATCATCAATAGCCGTATATTGAAATCGTCTAACTGACCGACCAGAGGTATCGACAAACCTCAGGAATTTCACATCAATTTGTATGTGATGCCCCGGCACACGCTTCTCGTATCGCTTGGTGTGCACCTTACGTCGACCAACTCGGCCAGGCAGGCGACTGACACCATGGCGCCTTAATATTCGATAGACACCTGCGTCTGAAATCTTAATTTGGTGGTAGCGTTGTAGGTACCAAACAATACGAATCGGACCCAGATGGTACTTCCGCCTGAGATATAGAACTTTCTCAACAATTTCTGGCGGTGTTTGATTTGGCTGATGTTTGGATGCGGTTGACTTGTTTACTAGACCGGCCTCACCTTCTTGTTTATATCGATTTTTCCAACGATAGAATGTCGATCTGGGCAACCCGAAATATCTACAAGTTCTGGCAATACTTCCTGAATTTTCAGCATGCTTCAAAACCCTCAGTCTGCGCCGAATTTCTCTCTTGGTCTTTCATAATGACAGTCTCTAGCAAATGTTATATTTTAAGAGAACTGTCCCATAAGGGCGTACATAACTACAGATGGTTGGCGATCAATATCTATCTCTTTATACATGGCGCTGGTTGCCGTAGTTGTATATTTGGGGGTACTAACCTATATGCATCGACGACGGCCTGTGGTGGCTGAGTGACTTAATGGAAATCCATGGGATGATTACGAATCATTTGTAACAACATCAACAGGGTAACTACTGCAGTTTTGATAATTCGTTGTTACAACTCAGCTGATATTCAGCCGGGTGTTGGCTTACCCTTACACTGCGACAAAAAGGAAAGCTCCTGGCCCTATCAAGGTGGAGGGTGCAAACGGCTGACACCGGAAGTTGCTCTTCAAGTACGGCGCAGCCGTCGAGTTGAAGGTTAGTTGAATTTCGAGCTTGTAGTTTCACTTGAAATTCGACCAGGTGAGGTATAACGTTTAAGGACCACTTTATATTTGTAAGGGTGAGGACGTAGTAGAAAGACAAAAAGTGATGATGATCCCTGAACAGGAAGAGGGGTTTAAGTCTTATGAAAATGGCAGTGTACGGCCTGGCCTTTTTGGCACTTGCCTTGAATACTGGTGCAGAAAATCTCGATAGCCAGCCTTTCGCGGATATCAGCGATTGCCGGGATTACTATGACAATGTCAAGGAAGAAAAGATCGCTAAGCTGACAAAAAAGAAACAGAGGATGGGACCGGGGATGCCGATTTCAGTATACGGCCGAAAGAAGCAAAAAATCGATTCCGAATACGAGTCCAACCTGGCAAGCTGCAAAGCCATCGCAAAGTCCTGAGCGGGTATAGTCTGAATAGATGGGGCCGAAGTGTCCCGTAGGGACATTCATTACGCAGAAATAGTATTCGATCTGAACTGTCCCCATTTCCTCAGTATACCCACGAGCTATGGGTAAAAAACCTCATCTAGAAACGCAATCATGACATCCAATGCCGGTGGTGCATCTGCATCGAAGCTGGATCCAAGTACGGCATTGGACCCTGAATCCAGAAATGCATGGGATTGTCCCGCATATTCCCAATACCGCGTTGAATGACCGGCAGATTGTAGTGCGCTGTGGTAAGCCTTAACTGACGCCGGTGTGACCAGAGGATCTTCGCTTCCCACGATGAGAAGTTGAGGCGGAAAATCGCGCACAGTTGAATGCGTGATATTGTCGATTGGAGAAACTGCCCTGTACATCTCCGAGTGTTCCAGAATGTTGAAACGGTCGCCAAAAACACCCCTGCCCATTACTCCTTTTGCCAACCACAGTGGGTTGGTCACACTTTCAAATCCCTCGACAGCTCCCTCGTAAAAGTCGTAGGGATAACTGAGAATTGCTGCCTGCACTTCCAAGCCGTTTCGCTCAGCAACATCCTCTGCCGATTCTCCTACTGGAAGGTACGATGGCGTAAATCGAAGCGAGTTTGGCGAAAAAGCCTCAGTACTCAGCTCTGTACCCCTGTTAACTATCATGGCGGATAAATGACCACCGGCACTATCACCAGTCACGGCAATCCGTCCACTGTCACCTTTGTAGTCACTAATATTATCTGTTACCCACAATACTGCACCGAAAGCATCACTAACAATGTTGTCAAGTGTCGTGGTGTTGTCGTTATCAGAAAGGAGTCGATAGTTGACGTTGCAAATGATGTATTCCGAATTTGTTGCCAGGTAGGCTGCGGATTGATCCATGATTGATTTGTTATTCATCAGAAAACCACCACCATGGAACATGACAACGACCGGGTAGGAATCTCTACCCGATCTGGGCGTGTAGATATCCATCGTCAGATCAAAACCATCCGGTGATGCCCAAAATACGTCTCTCACCAGTGTGTACCTTTCAATGTTGTTGTTTTGCAAAAGTTCAGGTGCTTCCGTACACGAAAGCAGAGGCAGCAAAGCGAATAGGCAGCCAATCAGTTTCATGGAAGTGATAACGACGTTTTATCATTTACGGGTGTAATTTCGATTTATTTTCTCTCCGTGCCATCTATCCTTGCCTGTAATCCTGGGAGTCATTTCATCCAGAATCATCCAGGCAAATTGGTTGGTCTGAATATTTTTACACTATTCAGCGACTTTAGTTGTAGCCAGAATTGGATTTTCCACATCGAGCATTGGTGCGGTGTTTTCACAGGGCAAAAGCGCCGGTACTAGCGTGCAATCAACCCTTGTTGAGGAACAACCTACAGCAAAATCAGAGTATAGATGGTAAACACCATGCCCGCCACTGGCCCACAATCGGCCAGCATTATCGACGCTGATACATTCACTGATCCGGGTATCACAGCTGCACAAAATCCTTTCTTGCTGCCAGTACATTCACCAGGTACTGCCGTGTTTCATTTCTTGGGTGGTGGTCACGTAGTTTGAGGTACACGTCGTTTGACGAGAGACTATTTATGATGTCTGTAGCCTGCTTGCGATCCCTGGAGAAGAGTTTAAGAACGCTTCCTGCGCCACCATTGTATGCGGCAATGGTGCAATATTCACGACTGACTGGATTATTGATTTTGGCGAGATAGCGACTATCGAGAATATGAAGGTAGGCAATACCCAATTCAATATTGTTATCACTATTAAAGAGATATTCCTTGCTCGGGGTATGTTCATATCCATTAACCAGCTTGAAGGAATCACGGCCAGCCGTGGTTGGTACAATCTGCATCAATCCATAGGCAGGGGCACTGCTAACGGCAAATGGATTGAATGAGCTCTCTGTTTTCATAATGGCGTAGATGAGGCTGTTGCTTACTGAAAATTGTTCTGCGTACTTACTAACAGGTTGCTCGTATCTTGTGGCACGTAAATTCTGGTGGTCGCTCACCATATTGAAAGTTACATAATGGATAGTTTCCTGGCCGCTGTCTTTATCAACATTTCGATTTTTACTTTGCCGTTCAGTCAAGTATCTGGCATAGGCTTCAGCGCGAGATGGCGTGTTTATCAGCCTGTTTGCGCCATCACGAACAAGCCCGCTGAGATAGGGTTTGCCTGTTAATCGCACCTTTTTTGCGGAATAAAGATCAACGGAACGTGGGTCATCAGGGGTTAGTAGTGTAGTAATAATAGCCTGGCGTAAGCTTTCAGAAGGATTCAGCTGATCCAATGTTTCAACCACGATTAGTCCTTCGTCGAACTGGACGATTGCCCGGCTTTTGTAATTGTCAGTATATTTAACATATCGGTGATTGCCGGGAGTAACGACCTCCTTTGTGCCCCATTGTGTGGCCACATCTCCCCGCAGTAGGGTAAGCAGTTTTTTATAGTTGGCTCTGGCCAGTTCAATGTCTCTGCGCAATGCAGCCGGATTGACCTGATAGGATTTTAGTTTCTGGTTTGCGATTCGCTCCAGCGTCGCAGAAGGATTTTTTCCAGTAGCAATCGCCACGAAATCTGAGCTTGTGCAGCCCGCAAGCAATAATACTGAAATAGCCAGATGAATTTTCATCTCAGCCAGATTTCCTCCTTCGAAAACCTTTCGAGGCTGATACTTGCCTCCATCTATTCACCCTGCATCTTGCTTTCGTTGAACCCTAATATCAAAAGAATCAACGTGAGCACTGTGGGGCTGATAGTCACAATGATCTCAGATGCGATGTCCACAGGCCTGCTGGCCTTTCCTGCAAGTACCATCTGGAGGTGAAAGAGGCCATGCAAGGTAATCAATAATGCTCCGCCAAGGCGTATAAGAAGGATTAATACCATTTTCTGAGAAATCCGCAAGTACAATTTGATGACGGCGAGTCACGGTTAGCAGGATTAGCCAGAGTTAACAGGATGACTGTTCCAATTCTAATGGAATTTTGGTCAAGATTCGGCTGACATTTTGAGTGCTCTCATTCGATAGAACAGCAACGGCGAGGAGTGTGTCGTCCGCCGCCTAAAGGCGCGGGGTTTGCGAATCCCTAACGGGGACTCTGAACTGTCCAACGGGTGTCCCAGACTTTCCTCACTAAACTCTCCATTGCAGATATCTGCTTTTTCGGGAGGATCATGAGCCTGTAGTTATGTACGCCCTTATGGGACAGTTCTCTTAAAATATAACATTTGCTAGAGACTGTCATTATGAAAGACCAAGAGAGAAATTCGGCGCAGACTGAGGGTTTTGAAGCATGCTGAAAATTCAGGAAGTATTGCCAGAACTTGTAGATATTTCGGGTTGCCCAGATCGACATTCTATCGTTGGAAAAATCGATATAAACAAGAAGGTGAGGCCGGTCTAGTAAACAAGTCAACCGCATCCAAACATCAGCCAAATCAAACACCGCCAGAAATTGTTGAGAAAGTTCTATATCTCAGGCGGAAGTACCATCTGGGTCCGATTCGTATTGTTTGGTACCTACAACGCTACCACCAAATTAAGATTTCAGACGCAGGTGTCTATCGAATATTAAGGCGCCATGGTGTCAGTCGCCTGCCTGGCCGAGTTGGTCGACGTAAGGTGCACACCAAGCGATACGAGAAGCGTGTGCCGGGGCATCACATACAAATTGATGTGAAATTCCTGAGGTTTGTCGATACCTCTGGTCGGTCAGTTAGACGATTTCAATATACAGCTATTGATGATGCTACTCGCATACGGGCACTAAAAATATATGAACGGCATACTCAAAAGAATGCTATTGATTTTGTTGACCATGTCATCGGGAAATTTCCTTTTCGCCTCCACACTATCCAAACGGATCGTGGCCATGAGTTTCAAGCCAAGTTTCATTGGCATGTTGAAGACAAGGGCATACGGCATAGATATATAAAACCGAGGACACCCCAACTCAATGGCAAAGTTGAAAGATCTCACCGAACAGACCAGGATGAGTTTTACCAACTACTTAGCTATGTCGATGATGTTGATTTGAACAAAAAATTGGTTGAATGGGAGAATTTCTATAACTTTTATCGACCTCATGGTGCGTTTAATGGAAATACACCTTACGAAGCACTCAGAGTCAAACTACAATAGGGGTGAAGTGTCCTGTAGGAGCGTTCATAACACAGTCAGCAGTTGTTCTTTGCTATCTCCCGTGTCGAAAAGAAAGTGGGAGTGGTGCTCAGTCATTATCGATATGACTGTTATCATCGAAAGGTTTTGGTTTTTCACCCAAGCATCAATTTCATTATGATCAAATCGCCAACGACTCCCTATCTTTGATGCGGGAACCTCACCCTTTTTTGTCATGCCGTAGAGATTGCTGCTGCTGAGCTTTAAATAGGCAGCCAGCTCATCAAGAGTGAGCTATTTATCATTTTCCATAAGCATCTCATTGATAGTGATAGCCACCCTAAAAGCGGCGCACATCCAATCGCAACTAAGGAAAGCCAAGAAAAGCTAAGGAGGGCTGAAAGAAAAAGGCCAAGAAAAGCCAATTGATAATACAGCACAATGTTGATTCGTCAAGTAACAGCTATTTCAGATAAGAGTTCGTGACGGCAAACGACCAAGTATATTCCACTACTTCTGTTTGGTGTGATGTTACATCAGAATGCTGGTGTCCGGAGGTGGCCGTACAGAGAAGGTTGAGAATATGGTTCTCAGCAGATTCTGCCTTCCGCAGCACCCTCTAGAGCGGCTGCTTCTTGTTGAACCAGCTAATTGTCGAATAGTGAGCTATTCACTTGGGTTACGGCAGTTTGCCGTTTACGTATGCGACAAATTT
>PBRP01000052.1 GCA_002726655.1 Gammaproteobacteria bacterium | reverse complement strand
CGGGCCTTGTGAGCATCCGGCCATACTTCTGGGAAAGGAATCTCTGGTTGAGCTTTTTGGCCGGTAAACAGCGCTTTTCTATTTTCTTCTCTGAGTTTTGCAAGCTTGTCACCAGTAACCACCATCATCTCCCATTGCTGGGTATTCCCCCAGGAAGGCGACCATACTGCTTCCGAGATGATATCTCGGATAACTTCGTCGGGTACAGACTTAGGTAAAAACTGACGGATACTTCGTCTTTGTCTAATTGAGTCCACTAGCTGCATCTATGTCTCCTGGTACTTTAATAGAAAATAGAATTTGGTGTGGCGTAGAGTGCCAGAGTGAGTCGGCACTGGCTAATACTGATCACAAATAAATCGAAACTATCTGCGGTTTGTCAGACGGAAACTTTTAGTAGCCCCAGCGCAAGCTCAACCCCATCGCTGCTTATTACAGCGGTTTGATGCGGGCAACCTGAGCTTGTCGTGGAGTCAAGTTTCCTATATTTTCAAATCCTGTTAAGAGGTCCACACAAATTTGGGCTGGAGGTATCTAGTCATGACAAAAATCAACACCGTTCTGGGCAGCATTGAAGTTGAAGAGCTGGGTTTCACGCTCATGCACGAACACATCTTTAATGCCAATTGGGCAATGCGCTCCGTATTTGGCAACTGGGTAGACAAAGAGGCAGGGATAAACAAGGCCGTTGGACACTTGAAAGCCGCCCGCGACCTTGGAGTTACCAGCTTACTGGATGCAACCCCAATCAATCTTGGCCGCGACGTGCATATATTGAAGGAGGTCTCGGAACGCTCCGAGGTTCACGTTATTGCCGCAACCGGTCTTTACTACAACCATGAACCCTGGATGACCAACTGGGAAATTGACCGTTTGGTTGATGTTCTTTTACAAGACATAGTACAGGGCATACAGGGGACTAACGGCAAAGCGGGTGTCATCAAGTGCGCTACTGATACTGACGGTGTCACTCCGGAAAATGAGAAATTATTGCGTGTGGCAGCCAGATTACATCTTGCATCTGGTATCCCGATCACCACGCACACTGATGTCAATGAAAAGACTGGCCTTGGGCAGATCGAAATCTTTGAAGATGAGGGCGTTGACCTCAACCATGTAATTATCGGTCACTCTGGTGACAGTGAAGATCTGGGGTACCTTGAAGACATGCTGAACAAGAATGTCACTATCGGCATGGACCGGTTTGGCCTCGACATGATGCTAGAAACTGAAAAAAGAGTTTCAGTGATTTCAGAACTCTGTGCTCGAGGGTGGGCAGAACAAATGGTACTGTCTCACGATGCATGCTGTGTAATGGACTGGTTTCCAGCAGACACCTTCGCGATGATGTCCTCCCAGATAGCTCCCAACTGGAACTTCAGTTTTGTCCCCGGACAGGTGATTGGTTTACTTCAAGAGGCTGGAATTAGCGAGGATCAAATACGGGCTATGACCCATGGCAATCCCGCCCGGTGCCTTCTGCCTTCCAAATGATGTATGTCTTTCAGGATGCTCTTCCAGCAATCCCTGGTTGATTGAAGGTACAAACTCGACGATGGTCTGGCAAACTGAATCCGTTCTATTTCAGCTGGAAGCGGTAGTTGAGGAGGTTACCAGTTGGCCAGCGGCTGGACTAAGGGCGGGGCCATTCAAGATCAGATCGACACCAGTAATATTGAAATGACAGCGTGAAATGGGCGACGATCAATTTGCTCCAACACCAGGCCTGGCGCTAGCATGAGATGACGTTTGGAGAATAACGCAATGGCAACACAAGGATTCGACCCGCAACAGCCAGCCTGGATCATGGCATCATCCGGGGACACGGTAACATGGGGTGACCTTGAACGCCTATCCAATCAGATGGCGCATCTGTTTCGCAATCACGGACTGCAGCGAGGAGATCACATCGCGCTCTGCCTGGAGAACCACCGGCTGTTTCTTGCTATCTGTTGGGCTGCTTTCCGGTCGGGGCTGTACTTCACTGCAATCAGCTATCGCCTGCAACCCGCCGAAGTCGAGTACATAGTCAATGACTGTGAGGCGAAATTGCTTGTGACCTCTGCCCTGCTCACTGACACATTCCGAGGGTTCGCCAACAAGCTCGAAAACGCCCCTGTCTGCTATATGCTGGATGGCGTTTGTAATGGCGCGACTTCCCTGGAGCAAGCCTTCGAGGAATTACCCGAGACTCCGATCATTGATCAGAGCTATGGCCAGAGCATGCTCTACTCTTCCGGCACTACCGGACGACCAAAAGGGGTGAAGAAGCCACCGATAGAAATCCCATGGGGAGAGGGGAGCGCTGTGCTGAAAGCAGCAACATCAAGATACAACTACGATGGCAATACGGTCTACCTCTCTCCTGCGCCCCTCTATCATGCAGCACCCCTTGGCTTCAACATGATGGTCCTGAGAGCAGGAGGTACCTGCATTATCATGGAACATTACGACTCCGAAGCTGCTCTCTCTCTCATCCAGCAATATAAAGCGACCCATAGTCAGTGGGTGCCCACGATGTTCGTGCGTATGCTGAAATTGCCTGAAGAAGTCAGGCACCGCTACGACCTGTCTTCATTACGTTACGCGGCCCACGCTGCCGCGCCTTGTCCGGTAGCTGTCAAAGAGCAGATGATCGACTGGTGGGGTCCGGTTCTCTACGAGTATTACGCTGGCACGGAAGGCAATGGCTCAACCTTCATAACATCAGATGAGTGGATACAGCACAAGGGATCCGTCGGTAGAGCGACAGATGACTGCCGTGTGCACATTTTGTCTGATGCCGGATCAGAATTGCCAACGGGTGAAATGGGTGGCGTCTACTTTGAGGGTGGAGGGAAGTTCGAATACCTGAACGATAAGAACAAAACAGCTTCCGTTTACACAACTGAGGGGTGGTCCACCCTGGGTGACGTTGGCTATCTTGACGAGGAGGGTTACCTCTACCTCACCGATCGAAAGTCGTTCATGATCATATCAGGTGGTGTCAACATATATCCGCAGGAAACAGAAAATGCCCTCATTACTCACCCAAAAGTAATTGACGTGGCTGTCTTCGGAATTCCCAGCGAGGAGTTTGGTGAGGAAGTGAAAGCAGTCGTTCAGCCTGTCAGTATGTCTGATGCTGGTCCCGCGCTGGAAGCTGAATTAGTCGCTTATGTAAGGGATCAGATTTCACACATCAAGTGTCCACACTCGATTGACTTCATGGAAGAGTTGCCGCGACACCCCACTGGCAAATTGTATAAGCGCCTCTTGAAAGACAAGTACTGGGCGAAAGCGTGATCCCCTGATGTTCAACAGGAATACTCGATACCGATCAAACAAGATGGAAGATGGTTGATTAACTTCGCCTCATGCCACAAGAGGGCGTAGATCTGCATCCCATTCCTGAAATACCTTACTGTATTCGATGCCTGTTACACTCGGTTCCTGTGAAGTTCTCCTGGAACGCTTTCAATGATGGACTTCCCAACCCGAACAACTCATTAAGCGATCGTTACTTTGAATGGTCCAGCACTCTGGAAATGTGACAAAGCATATTGGACTATCCCCTAACCGAATTCAGCGGACTGGATCAGCAATCCTGTGACTGATCAGAATGAAGATCAGACTCCAGTCGATTTGTCCGAAGAACTGACCGTGCCTGGCAAGCCCTCAAAAATGGACCTCTCTTCAGGTTCTGTCGCAACACACCTGATCAGACTGAGTGGAAACATGCTGATGGGCTTTGTTTCCGTGATGACCGCAAATCTGATGGAAACAGTTTATGTAGGGCAACTGGGAACGCTCGAACTTGCAGCCGTCAGTTACACCTTTCCCATAGCAATGATACTGCAGGGAGTCGGTATGGGACTCAGCGTTGGTGCTGCGTCGGTAGTCGCCCGGAGTATTGGGCTGGGAGACATGGATCGTGTGCATCGACTCTTCACTCATTGTTTGCTACTGGTTGTATTCCTTTGCTCCTGTCTTGCTGCCCTTGTATTCCTGAATACCGACCTTGTATTCAGATTGCTCGGTGCGCAGCCCGAAATCTTGCCCCTGGCTACCCGCTATCTGCAGGTCTGGTTGTTTGGTCTCCCCTTCTTTTCAGTAGCTATGGTAGGAGCGCTCTTGATGCGGGCGATGGGTGATGCAGTGCGCCCCGGCTACATGATGATTTTGGGCTCAGTCCTGCACATCGCCCTGGGGGCAATATTGGTGTTTGGCTGGGGTCCTGTGCCTCGACTGGGAATTGAAGGAGCAGCCTGGAGTTTTGTGATCGCTAGAGCAGTTGCCTGTATTGGCTATTTTTACTTCTTCCTTAAGGATCGTTTGATGGTCGCGACTATTGCAAATCTGCTAACTTCCTGGCGAGACATATTGCATGTCGGATTGCCGGCTTCCGCTTCAAACCTGATCGGACCCATGTCAATGGGTGTCATTACCCGTCTGTTGGCCGGTCACGGCCCAGAAGTAGTCGCTGGATTCGGGGTTGCCGCAAGAGTTGAATCCATGATCTTGATGATACTGCTCTCCCTATCGATGAGTATTGGTCCACTGGTTGGTCAGAATTGGGGCGCCCGCAGATATGAGCGAGTCAAGCTGGCAATCTCCATGGCCTGCAAATTTTCCCTGGTATGGGGTCTGATCTCGTTTATCACCATGGCACTATACGGGGAGTTCTTTGTTTCCCTGATCAACGACGATCCAAAAGTAGTGAGGACTGCCAGCCTCTATCTGCTGATACTCCCCTTGAGTATGGGCCTGCTTGGGATCATTCTCAATGTAACCCAGTGTTTCAATGCCTTTGGAAAACCCATACCTCCCCTGATCATATCCGTCAGTCAGATGCTTGTACTGTATGTTCCTCTGGCGCTGCTGGGAGATCATTTGTGGGGCTACGTCGGAATATTTGCTGCAGCGGCTCTGACGAATTCCATATTGGGAGTAGCATCATGGTTTTGGATTAATCGAATTGTTGATCAACGCATGCTGGCCAGTGATATTGCATCCCGGAAGTGATGGGGTCTTGTTTTCCATTTCAAGGACTTGAAACTCTCTGCCAAATGGCAGCAATTTAGAGACTATTCAGGAAGTCAGCTACTGCCGTGGTGAATAGATCGTTTCGATCACCTGCCATCATGTGAGCAGCCTCTGTCACATTCACATACTTCGCGTGCGGGCAAGTTTCAAGAAAAGCTTGCGCGCCCGCTTCGCTCAAGACGTCCGAGAGGCCGCCACGCACTAACAGTGTTGGTATATTCATTCCTGGCAATTTCTCAGCGGAGTTCTGTAACCTGTCTAGGCGCGCGCCTATCTCACCAAAGTGCTTATCACCCAGCCATGCCGGATCCCAGTGCCAACGTAGGCGATCATTCTCATCCAGCCGGACATTCTTTTTCAAACCATCTAGTGCTCGTGGCCGTGTGCGGTGAGGCTGATAAGATGCAATGGCTTCAGCCACCTCCTCCAGGGATTCAAACCCTTCCGGCTTCTGCGCCATGAAATCAAGTATTCGCTGCGCCCCTTCTTTTTCTATCTGTGGAGCCATGTCGACAAGTACCAGTGCCCGTGCATCTACACGCCCTTCACCAACTGCACAGAGACAGACACTTCCACCCATCGACGCGCCGACCAGCACAGGGTGCGGGTCATCCAGATCGTTAACGACAGCAACCAGATCATCGATCATGGAGTCCTGATCATACGCTCCATCTTTCGCCCAATCAGAATCCCCATGACCTCTTGCATCAAGGCTGACCGTACGATATCCGCTTCCGGCTATTTCTTCTCCGGTTCCTTTCCATGCATGTCGCGTCTGGCCACCGCCGTGCAACAGCAACACCAGTGGATCACCCTTCTTTCCCCAGGTATCTGCAGCTATGCCCAGACCATCAACCCCCGCCAACATGGTCATCGGTTCCGGGGTCCCGGGTAGTCTTCTGCTGGATGCCATAAGAGTGTCCTAAAGATCAAACCTTTTACGCTTTCTTCGGGCCAGTAGCGTTTCCCGAAGCAACTATTAATCCATCAATCGTCAACAAAAGCCTTCAGGCGCTCGTTAGCTTCAAGAAATTCTTCCATAAAATCATAAACGACCTGGCGTGTTGATAATGACTGGGTCATCATCCCGACACCCTGGCCAACCCAGAAAGTCGCTAGCTGCTTTGCTCCCTTGTGTCCTGAATCTGCGAGTTTCTCGATGTGACGAAGAGCGGGCTCACTAACTAAAGATTGCAGGGGCATCGGCAAAGGTTCCGGAGCATCTTCTCCTTCCCAGGCATCGGTCCATGGGGACCTGATCTGCCGCGAATATTTGCCCGTTCGACTCCTTGACCGGACCGTTTGATTCGATGCTGCTGATAGCAGTTTTTCCTTAATGGCCGGTGATGTATTGGCCTCAGTGGTCGTCAACCACACGGACCCCGTCCACACTCCATCTGCTCCCATAGCCATTGTCGCTGCCATCTGCCTTCCAGTGACAATACCACCTGCCGCCAGAACAGAGACATTTTCATACCCCTTAACAGCTTCGCTGACTTCCGGCACAAGAACCATGGTGGAGACCTCGCCGCAATGCCCTCCCGCCTCGGTTCCGGCTACTACGAGGATGTCTACGCCTGCTTCCGCCTGTTTTACAGCATGGTGTTTGGCTCCGACCAGGGCAGCAACCGGCACATTGTGTTGCTTCCCAAGCTCAAGCATATATTTTGGTGGCACGCCAAGCGCATTGGCGATAAGTCTTATGGGGTGGGAAAATGCGATATCCATAATTTCGGCCGCCCGACCTTCGCCAAGAAATCCACCACCACCCGCCAAATTGAGTTCATCCATAGTTCGAGTGTCAATATCGTGTTGTGCGAGGATGCCGGCAGCAAACTGTTTGTGTCCATCCGGGACCATGGCGAGTACTTCATCCACACTCGCCGATTCATCCTTATTAGCCATGGAGGTCGGAACAATCAGATCAACACCATACGGTTTTCCATCGATATGTTCATCAAGCCAGTCGAGCTCAATTTTCAACTGCTCGGGACCAAAGCCCGCCACGCCAAGTACTCCCATACCACCCGCTTTTGAAACCTCGCAGACCACATCGCGACAATGGGTAAAAGCAACTAGCGGAAATTCAATTCCCAATTGATCACAAATTGGCGATTTCATTTTCTATCCTCATTATTTGGAAGCTAATAGTCTCATTATCCGAACCGGGATTCGAGATCATTTGTAATTCCGGGCACTTGTCACCCCGTGTTTTCTAACAGTCCGCAGCGACACTGGTCCAATGATTTTCCTGCAATACTATCTAAGCGCCAGTTTGAACAGATCCTTGGCAATATTTCCGCCGGTAAAGATAATGCCAACTTTTTGCCCCTGGTTGATTTCCCTTTCCTTTAATAATGCTGCAAGTCCTGCCGCACCAGCACCTTCTACCAGGTTGTGAGTATCAGTGAAACAGTGGGCAATGGCATCCAGCATTTCCTGCTCACTAACGTCGACTACGCGCTTCACCTGACCCAGCATTAGGTCCAGTGCTTTTTGGTTGGGATTTCTGACCGCCAGGCCATCGGCGATCGTGTCAGCAGTGTTAGTGCTGGTGAGCCTGCCTGCTGCCAGGGATAGCTGGTAGCAGTTCGCATTTTCTGAGACGACTCCGATGACCTCCGTATCCAAACCAAGCGCATTTTTTGCGCCAGTTCCCTTGCACGCTCCACCGATTCATCGAAATCTCGGCCGCTAATGACGAGCTCGGCTCCAAGTGCAACCACGGCAGCGTTCTTCTCTGGGTTGTTTCCCTCGGGGACAACTATCACCGCCTGAAGATCATTTCGCGCGGCGGCAAACGCTACACTCTGACCATGATTGCCCCGCGTTGCAGCACAAACGCCCGTAACACCGGCTTCACGTTGTTTCAGATTACCCAGGTAAATCAAGCCACCGCGTACTTTGAACGCGCCGGTGGGATTGTGGTTTTCGTGTTTTACCCAGACCTTGCAGTTGCAGCGGTGATTTAGCAGCGGCCACGATATTTGAGGCGTCGGCTGGATCGCCTCGTATACCCTTAGGGCAGCTTCTTCAATTTCCGGCAGCGTAGGTAACACTTTGACTCCAAAATTGTCTGATTACATGGAAACTTTTATGTGTTCTAGTAGCTCTAAGTGGTTTTGTTGTGGAAGAGTAATTCAATGTCCAGGTCTTTGTTTTTAGTACTGCTACTTTGCTGGCATGCGACGGTTTCAGGCAATGATTTTGCTGATGCAATAGCCGATTTTGACAACCGTGACTACCAAAGCGCAGCCAGCAAATTTGAACAGCTTCGAAACAAGAATAACAAAGATGCCGATTTTTTGTTTTACCTTGCCAGAAGCCAATACAAAACCAACAACTACAGGGAAGCCAATTCAACCATCGAATACCTGGTTGACCTGCACCCAGGTCACAAGGAAGCCCACAACCTGGCTGGAATGGTCTATATGGCTTTGCTGGCCGAGGTTAATATCTTCAAAAAAATGGGCATGGCCCGGTCAGCCCTTGACTCATGGCGACGTGTCCTTGAGCTGGATGCGAATCACGTCATGGGAAACTATGCTTTTTTCAGCTATTACCTGAATGCTCCCGGCTTGGCCGGCGGCGATATCGACAAGGCAAGGGATGTGCTGACAAAGCTGGAGCAGATCAGCCCACCCTACGCTGAACTGGCCAAAGGCCTTCTCAACTCAAAACTGGAAAATACTGCCGACGCCGAAAAGCACTATCTTAGAGCGACTCAATTGATCGCAGATCGCGCTGGCCCGCACTTTGCGATTGCTCAATTCTATTTCAAAAATAGTGAGTTCGAAAAGTCTCTGGCGTCATTTGAACGCTACCAACAGGGGCACAAGGTCTGGCAGGACCCGAGCGATGCGATTGCCTTTTATTTTCTGGGAAACATTCATGCGAACCTTGGAAACATAGATCTCGCCAAAAAGAATTTCACGAGTGCACTGTCTGCCTACCCCAATAAACAAATTCAGGGGCTAGTCAAAGATGCACTGAATGATCTATGAAATTGGCTCACTCCTTTTGAGAGCATAACGACTCTGATCACTCGATATCGAATGACCAGAAACCCGGTTCATAAGCCATCTCCGGATTAGCCCTAACCTTTTCATCAAGGCCGTGTGCATCTTCACCAACGAGGATTCTCCAGCTATTTCTGCGAACTCCCTCCAGAATAACAGCTGAGGCCTCGGATGCAGCCATGGGGGCATTGTCGCGAAACCGGACCGCCTGGTCATGCATAGCCTGTTTGATTTGCTCATCACTCATGTTGATGATCGCTTCTGTCTCGGGGCCACTGCTTCGCATCATTCGCTCTCTCAGCGCGCGTACTTCCTGCTCGCTCAACTCCAGAACCGGGGTCTTGCCAAGTACCGTTCCGGAGTTCAGAGCAATGGATGTCCCGATATGGCCAGGCATAACAACTGATACACCCACATGCGGTGCATGAACTCGCAGATCACCAATCAGCGCTTCTGAAAAACCCTTCACCGCAAACTTGGCCGCGCTGTAGGCAGTGTGGGGCACCGTTGGTCCCAGGGTAGCCCAGAACCCGTTAACGCTACTTGTGTTGACTATGTGTCCTTCTTCACTGGCAACCAGCATAGGAACAAAAGCACGACAGCCGTAGTAGACACCATACCAGCAGACCCCGAACGTCTTTTCCCAGTCTTCGCGCTCATCAGTGAGGAAACTTCCCCCGCCGGAAATCCCTGCATTATTAAAGAGGAGATTGACCAGGGGACCGTGACTATCTTCCACTTCATCACGAAAACGCTGCATATCTCGTTCAACAGAAACATCACATTTGTGGGTTGTAATCGTTGTACCTGAAGGCGCTTCAGCTTCGCATAGTGATTTAGTCTCGGCCATATTCTCAACCAGCATGTCACACATCGCTACATGACAGGCTTCCCGACTAAGCTGCCGGCAGAGCTCCCTGCCCATGCCAGTCCCGCCACCTGTGACGACCGCAACCTTACCCTTGAAATCCTTCATTACCTTCTCTCTTCTCCTGGCTTCACCCGCCTGAGTTGCGGGTCCTACTGTTCGCTGTCATCAGCCTGCACCAACTCTTCACCTGCGCTTCCCTTTTCTCCAAACTTATCCCTGGCCATGAATAAGGCAATTGACAGTGCGACGAAGGGAGAGGCTACTACCAAACCAGCAGCAATACCGGGGCCATTGTCATTCAACAGCGTCCAGACAAGCATCGCAATTGCCACCTGTAATACGTACAAGGCTGCCCAGGGCCACATCCAGGATTTCATTTTCAGAAAACCAAACAGGCCAAATCCATAGATAAGCCAGTGAAATGGTTCTGTGGCCTTGGCCTGCCAGCCAGTAAACATATATCCAAACCAGACTTCCTGGTCTTCCTCCACTGGCTTGATAAACATGTCAAATGGCATATAGATGAACGTCATGTATGCACAAAACAGCATCAGTGCGTTCATCCACAAGGGTCTGCCGGAGAATAACTGTCTGATCTTTTCCATATTGCCACCTGCCTTTGCCTAACTGATTCCTATCCAGATCCTGCCGTTATCAAGCCAATTAGCCCGGACATTTCATGAAGGCGGCTTAAGAAAGTTGTTAACATGAGCAGTTTCAATGTGTTCTGGGTGATTCCCTCGTTTTCTCTGGAATACAGTTTGTACCTGATCGGTTTTAGTAAAAATCTGGCTTTGCCTATTGAACGAACACCCTTGAACCATAGCTACGGCTATGATTCTGCGGATGTTAGTCCAATATGCTTTGCCGGATTTCTCCTAAATTCCGATCCCTTCATGAATTATCCGGGCTAGTAGGAGAAATAGCCATCCCACCTTTCATCCAGAAGTTCGCATGTTGTATCAATACCAACTGCATTGAGTGAATCACCAGTATTGCTCACCAGTCCGAGGGTAAGCAACTTGCCCAGCGCATCTTCCACTTCAAAATCAATCTCACAATCCCATTTTTCGGATAGCCATTCCTCTATTGCAACATCGAGTTGTGCAGCACTTTCGAGCTGTGGACGTACAAGCAAAAAATAATAGCCAAGTATCGCTTCCTTACACTCTTCCTCCTCCGCATCATCGATAAGTCGATGAAAAACACCGGCATTATTGTCAAGATTCTTGAAATAGAGGCTTTCAGTCAGTGACTGCATAAATGTCAATTTCCGGTTTTTGAAATTGATGAACTGTTTCCAGATGTAACTGCCCAGCCCACCCATCCCTGCAACCAATGCAAATATTGTAGCCTTGTCGAGCTCGACGGGTTCAGCAGTAACGCCCATCCAGAAACCAAGCAGCGCACCAAGGAGAATCATCGAAGTTCCGATCTTCGTCGTCAGGATAGCTCCGCCACCAATCAATGCAGGCACGCCTATTAACAATTTGTCCATCAATCTCATGCCAAGGCGGGTATTAGGAAGCAGCATCTCGATGTCAGCCCTGGGCACATCCTGGAACATCTTCAACATGGTTGATCCAGGCTTTTCATTGGGATGCCGGGACACTATCTTGCTGCTGAACTTGATATAGATAACAACTCGATCGAAATTTACAAAACTTATTTGGCGTTTGTGTAATCCATAGAGACCTTTGACTTCTTCCGTGCGGGTACTTTCGCCCCTGCTGAACAGCAGTATTTCCTCAAAGTTCTCGAAATCAATGTGCAGACGGAGCTTAAACAATGAGGCTTCCTTCATCGCCAGCCCTATTTCTTTCTCTGAAAGCTTTTCGTAATTTGCCTTGTTGAGGATTTCATCAAGCCCTTCGACAAAGTCTTCAGCCGCTTCATCATCGTTCAGGCCAATCTTACGAGTATCCTGGTCGGGGTTCAGAGACGCGTAACTGTCTTTAAGGGCTTCAAGTTTCTCGTGATATTCAAAGTGAACAACACTTTGCAACAGGCTGCACATTTCTCTAAATTTTGTCTGCTCCGTAGCAGGCAGCTCGCCATTGGCGAGGCACATCTCAACGATATCTCGTTTACGAAATGGGACAAATCTTAGACGTGATCGGGATCGGTGTTTTAAGTCCATAGGCAAAAAGCGCGGTCAACGGTTCTTGTCAAATACTGTTCTTGTCAAACACTGTTCTTGCTAAACAATGCTCTTACTAAACATGGTTCATACTAAACATCGTTCTTACTAAATTGTTCAGCTGTCAATGAAGCTTCTTAGTTGTTCTGATCGAGCAGGATGGCGCAACTTGCGTAGCGCTTTCGCCTCAATCTGCCTGATGCGTTCACGCGTCACCGAAAACTGACGACCGACCTCTTCCAGCGTGTGATCAGTATTCATATCAATGCCAAAGCGCATCCGCAAAACCTTCGCTTCTCGATCAGTCAGAGCTGTCAGAACATTCGTTGTGGTTTCTTTGAGACCTTCATCAGTCGCGTGGTCAACCGGGGACTCAACCGAAGTATCGCTTACCAAATTCCACATGGTTGAATCATCATCATCTCCTACGGGAGTCTCAAGTGAGATAGGCTGTTTTGCCACGTCAAGGGCCTTGAGGACCTTGTCTTCCGGCAAATCCATCTTCTTGCTTAGCTCTTCGATAGTTGGCGCCCGACCCAGCTCCTGGATCAGCTGCCTCGTGAGTCTATTCAATTTGTTTACCGTCTCCATCATGTGTACCGGTACACGGATGGTCCTGGCAAGGTCAGATATGGAGCGTGTAATAGCCTGTCTTATCCACCAGGTTGCATAGGTTGAAAACTTAAACCCACGACGATACTCAAATTTGTCCACTGCTTTCATCAAACCGATATTCCCTTCCTGAATCAGGTCAAGGAAATGCAGGCCCCGGTTCGTATATTTCTTTGCAATGGAGATGACTAACCTGAGATTGGCTTCAATCATGTCCCTTTTTGCGGCCCGGATTTTGCCCACGGCCAGGAACATACGACGATTAACGTCCTTAATTTCCGAAATACTCATGCCTGTACGACTGGATATTCGCCTGACAATCTTAAGCGCGTGGCGGATCGAAATCCTGTATTGCTGCAAATTTTCCGAATAGGGAGATTCGGCAGCGATAAGCTCATCAATCCAATCCACATTTGTTTCATTGCCTGCATAGGCTTCTATGAACTGGTCTCTGGGCATCTTTGACTTTCCTATACAAAGATCCCGGATCAGCTTTTCCTGATCACGAATTTTTTTCGTGTCGGTTTTGACGATTTCCATGATTGGATCCATCTGCGCGGGCACGAGCTTCAACAGCCCAAATGCTTCCCCCAGTTCGTCCAATGCCTTCGAAGTTTTTTCAGAAGTACGTCCGAACTTACTAATTGCCTTCTGTGCGGCAATATGTGTTTTGCGAATATCCTTGAATCGACTACGGGTCAACTCAAGATCTGGACCTTTGGACTCTTCGTTACCATCCGCCTCATAATTACCGCTGGATTTCGCTTCCGCAATTTTGGACATGTCCGGGATGACATCTTCTGGATCAAGAAAGCCACTTATGATGGCTCGCACATCACCATCTTCAGCTTCTATTTGATCATGTTGCTGTAACACCCTCTCGACAGTACCGGGATAACGAGCCATATTACTCATCGTTTCCCTGATACCTTCCTCGATCCTCTTCGCGATCACGATCTCACCATCGCGAGTTAACAGAGGAACTGTACCCATTTCCCGCATGTACATGCGAACAGGGTCCATTGTTTTACCCGCCACAGAATCCAATGCTGCAATAGCCACCGCATCGGCGTTGATCTGATCTTCAACGGAATCTTTCAGCTGAGGGTTCTGTGGAACGATTTCATAAACTGAAATGCCCATTTCTTCAAAAACCTGCACAACATTTTCAAAGTCATCGGATTCTTCGATTCTTTCAGGTAGTGCTTCAGTTACTTGCTCATAAGTAAGATATCCCTGCTCTTTACCCTTGGCGATCAATTTCTTCAGCTTGGATTCTTCAGACTCTACTTCTTCGTTTTCTTCGTCTGATGAAACTTCACGATTTGACAGGACATCAAGTGCATCGAGATCATCCGCAGCATTCTCAAGCGAATCATCTTCGATTATAGATTCAAAATCTCCTTCGTCTTCGTGGTTTGTCATAGGTAGCGGGCTCCATATTCATTCTTGTTGTCAGGGATAGCTATAAAAATGTTGTAACCAAATAAGAAAAGGGACCTCCTTTGCAGAACTCTATATGGTGGTAAACACCTAAAAATAAAGAGTCGAATGGACTTTTTTTGTGGCTCCCTTGTACACATAAACTGTACACATCAACTGCTGCTTCTTAACGATCTTTTTTGTGAACAGTTCTAATCGGAACCATCTATAAATCCGATTGGGTATTATCCGGTTCCAAGCCAGCCATTGTCTATAACTATTTCACAAAAAAAGGAAAACCTAGTCACTCCATACCATCTAGTCGACCGTCCATCCGAAATATTTTTATGCGACCTGTTGATGACTGATGGAGATTCATCTCTGGACTGGATCAGCCAATTCGATCAAGAACAGATCCCCGGTGGATAAAACTGTGGAAAAGATGTGGGCTAATTTTGGCCAAAATCACTTTTCAAGCCTTACTCAATAATTCCAACTACCTTTTCTTTTATGAATTCAGAGCGTTAGCTTCATTTCCTATATGTCAAGCACAAAGCAAAGAAGGAATCTCCACTTTTCATTTCTTTTCTTTGGCTTTACTTGCGGTTATATTGTAATCCTCGCTAGCCTAAGCTGTATGAATATACAGTATTCTCCTCGGCAGGATGGATGCGCGTACAGCTTGGCTAGCCGAGACCAATCCGGTTTTATTCAGACACTTCCACTTCTTTAAGCACATCTTTAAGCACATCATTCCAGGCAAAAGACCTGTCCCCAATAACGTAGAAAAACGGGTTAAGAATATTTTCCTTTCCGTTGTATTGAAGAGGTTTTAGATTCGTATCCACGACAGTCCCACCCGCTGCCTCAACTATAGCCTGTGCTGCCGCGGTATCCCATTCACTGGTTGGTGCAAGCCTTGGATACAAGTCTGCTTTTCCCTCCGCAACCAAGCATAACTTCAGCGAACTACCCATATTGGTTGATTCAACCCGTGGAAACCTCTTCTGTAATACAGCAAGGCACTTCTCCAAAGCAGCTCCGCCATGTCGTCTGCTCGCAACAACCGTCAGCGCTTCATCAGAGTCAAGATGCGCAGCAAGATTTCGAGTGACAATGCCGCTGCGTGAACCAGCCCGCTCAACAAAAGCAGTTCGCCCTTCAAGTTGCTGTCCTGCATAGATAACATCCTTTACCGGCACGTAGACGACACCAAGTACCGGAATACCTTTATCAATCAAGGCTATATTGACAGTGAATTCACCATTTCGATTAATGAATTCCTTGGTACCGTCAAGCGGATCAATTAGAAAATAGCGTTGCCATTCCCGGCGCTCGACATAGGGAATATCATCTGACTCTTCAGACAAAATTGGCACACTGGGATTCAAAGCCTGTAAGCCAGAAACAATAATTTTGTGAGCAGCGAGATCTGCTTTTGTCAGTGGAGAATTGTCAGCCTTGGTTTCGACACCAAAGTCATCCAATTCATAGACTTCTAGAATCCCAGCACCTGCACGTCTCGCAATACCGATAACGTCTTCCAGTAGTTCCTTCATTTAGCGCTCACAAAGTAAAAAGGCATTGAACAACAAGAGAATCGCAGGAACAACCATAGTGACACAAATGTTTTTCATGAGTGGCAGTTAAACTGCGGTAGCGAGTTTGCTACTATCAATACTCTCTTAACCCAGGGTATCGGTCCATGCCAAAAGTAAGAGTCGACAAGTGGCTATGGGCCGCCAGATTCTTTAAGACGCGAGCCAAATCCCGGCAGGCAATCGACGGAGGAAAGGTTCACGTTAATGGCCAACGCATAAAGCCGAGCAAGGAATTGATGCTGAAAGATCAACTCAAGATTCGCCAGGGATGGGACGAGAAGATCATCGTCGTCAAGGCATTGTCAGATCAACGGAAAGGCGCGCCTGAAGCCCAACTCCTATACGAGGAAACGGCTGAAAGTATTGCTAAAAGGGAAGCGACAGCAGAGCAGCGGCGTGCGGCCGGTCAACATATAGCCTCCAAGGGCCGGCCGGATAAGCGTGACCGACGACGAATACACGAATTTCTCAACAAGAACTGAACCATTCCAAGACAACATAATTGTCGTTCCACCTGCGGTCCTTATACATTCCCCTCGAAACTACTTCTTTGGCATAATGTCCGATGTCTTAACAACACTAGTGGCCGAGAGCATCAATACCAAACTCAACCATCTCATCAAGTTTCCAGAGGTGCTCACGTTCAACAGGGGTATAGAGAGAGAAGCACTGCGAGTTGATATGAACGGTAATCTGGCGCAGACACCACACCCGGCTTTTCTCGGCTCAAAATTGTGCCACCCAATGATCACGACTGACTTCTCCGAAGCCCAGCTTGAGCTGATAACACCAGTGTCCAACTCCATATCAGATTCACTTTCGACACTTGACCGTATCCATCGATATGTCTACTCAGGATTAAACGAGGAGTTGCTGTGGTCAGGCAGCATGCCGTGCGTGATACCAGAAAATGACGATATTCCTCTCGCCCAGTATGGACAGTCAAACCTGGGAAGATTGAAAACGACTTACCGGAGCGGGCTCGGTCATCGCTATGGCAGGGCAATGCAAACCATCTGCGCTATTCATTACAATTTTTCGTTTACGGATGATTTTTGGCTGGCGCTGTCTGAACTGGAAAACGCACAGTTGCCACCTGATGAGTACCGATCCTGCCGATACTTCGATTTGATGAGAAATTTCCGCCGATTTTCATGGTTGCTTGTATACCTGTTTGGTGCCTCGCCAATTGTATGCAAGTCATTCATTAAGGGCAGGAAGCACAACCTGCAGGAATTTGATTATGGCAGCGCCTACCTGCCTGATGCGACCTCACTTCGAAATGGAAATCTCGGCTACCAGAGTGATACGCAATCCGGGCTCCTGAATATCTGTTACAACAGCCTGGAACACTATGTTGAGACGCTGCGAACAGCGATTTGCACACCACACCCGGTCTACCATGAACTGCAGTCTCCTGGTGAGATCCACCCCCAGGTGAATGGCAATATCCTGCAGTCAGAGGCAGAGTTTTATACGACTATCAGGGCGAAATGCATACCACCGAAAGGGGAAAATTTCCTTAAAAGCTTGTCCAGAGAAGGAGTCGAGTATATTGAGGTACGCCTGTTGGACATTAATCCGTACCTGCCACTGGGTATTGACGCTGACCAAATGCGTTTTCTTGATACTTTTCTTCTATTCTGTCTGGTCGCAGATAGTCCCACTCATAACGACGTTATGTGCGCGGCAGTCAGCGATAATGTTCTCAAGGCAGTACACCAGGGCAGACGAGGTGGCCTCCTCCTGAATGACGATGGCAAGGACAGAAGCCTGAGCAACTGGGGAGAGGAAATCCTCGCTGCTATATCTCCTGTTGCAGAAATTCTCGATAAAGCATCGTCAACTCAGAATTACACCCATAGCCTTGCGGAACAAAAGCGCAAGCTCGAAGATCCAAACAAAACACCAAGCGCCCGCATCCTGAATGATATGCAAGAGGAGGCTGTTCCATTTTTTCAGTTTGCCATGAACAAGGCGACTGCCCACCGGCAGTCATTTTTATCAGCGCCTTTATCCCGGCAGGAACAGGATGAGTTTGCTGCCATGAGTGAGCAATCGATCAGGAATCAGACAGCCATTGAAGAAAAAGATACTGTGCCGTTCGATCGCTACCTCTCCGAGTTGCAAGATCAATACGAACAGCTGGGGTCATGAACCACCTGGCGCACTTCTTCCTGGCTGAGGAAAATGGAGAGCTGCTCGTTGGCAGTTTTCTTGGCGACTTTATCAAGGGCAGGCTGAAGGGAGAGCGAAGCACCGCCATTGAAAATGGCATCAGATTACACCGGGCAATTGACGCCTACACGGACAGGCACACCATTACACGGACTAGCCAGCAACGTTACGAGGACAGATTTCGCCGTTTCTCAGGCATCATGACAGATGTCATATTTGACCATTTCCTCGCCATACACTGGCGAGAGTATCATTGTGAGGAATTGCAAACATTTTCGAACACAACATTCAGTACCCTGTCGCAAAACAGGGAACAATTACCTCCCTTCGCAATCAAAGCCTATGAGGGGATGCAATGCTCGAATGCGCTCTTAAACTATCGTGATCCAGAATCCATTGAACGATCATTTCGCTACCTATCTGGTCGTTTGCGCCGCGACAACCCGCTTGCCGAAGCCTATGGACAGTTTCTGGCAAACAGGGACGAGCTTGAGTCGGACTTCATTGAGTTTTTCCCGGAGCTAGCCCAATTCACCCTCAACTGGATCGCAGATTCCGACAGGCGATCGGCTATAAATAAGGAATGTAAATGACGATTCCCAGTTCACGGTTCATATTCGGGATGGTCTTTTTCGGCTGCTGTTTCCTCATGGCAGTCGCTTTGTTTATGGAACACATAATGCACCTTGAACCCTGTCCTCTTTGCATCCTTCAGCGGATCATGGTCATCACGACGGCGATCACTGCAGTGATTGCAGCTATTCATCATCCTCGAGAACTGGGCATCAAAATCTACGGAGGCCTTATCATCGCTTCTGCCGCCACGGGTGGTGGTGTCTCAATACGCCAGCTATGGCTGCAAAGCCTGCCCGACGATGAGGTACCAGCCTGCGGTGCGAGCCTTGACTACATGCTTGAGGTATTTCCTCTGGATGAAGTACTCAGCATTGTACTCACAGGTGATGGCAGCTGCGCCGAGGTACTCTGGACTTTCCTTGGTATCAGTATTCCAGGTTGGACCCTGGTGGGATTCATAGGGCTGATCACAATCGGCATTTTCCAGATCATCAGACCCCTTCGACACGCTTGATCCAGTATTAAACTAGTTATCATCCATGTTGCTAACCGAGTCCATATCAGATTTCCGCTGATCAATGGTTTCCTGAAGATTCTTTACAGTATCCAGCAGATTGCCTGCCTGCTGTGGTGATACCGTCGATACGCCAGGAATTGCCGCAGGCTTCTTTTTCATTTCGTCTTTCGCGGGTGCGACAAAAGCCTCGACCGTATTGATCTTGCCATCGAGTTCCATGACTTCTGCGCCTTTCTCATCGACTGGAGAGTTGGAAAACTGCCAGACTCCATTGTCATCTTTCCACTTGTAAATTTTCGTGACAGCAGGCGCCGCCTGCTGCTTGGCGTCTTTTGGCAGGAGATCAGACGGCGAGCTTGGTAAATCCCCGAGTAATTTGTCGATGGTCAATAGTGGTGTGCCATCGGGTCCCTTTATGAAGAAAAGACCCGCACATGCTAGAAACACTGCAAGAATCATTAACTTGCTCATCATGAGGTTCACCCGTCACGCTACCCGACGAATCCAGTTAACCTGTCAGACAGGTGATAAGTCAAGTATCCGGCTTTGTTACAATGACTTTTTGTTCGCCACATGTATCTAAATGCTGTCACTTACCAATCTTAGCCTGAGACGCGGCGCCCTGTTGTTGTTCGAAGAGGTCACTTTCACCATCCATCAGGGTAAACGTGTTGGATTGATCGGTGCAAACGGTAGCGGCAAAACAAGCCTGTTTCAGTTGATTACCGGCGAACTGGAAGCAGACCTTGGCAACCTCGACTACGCTACCCATCTGCGTATCGCCCACATGAAACAGGAAGTTGCCGCTACGAATCAAACAGCGGTGGAATACATTCTCGCCGGAGATACCGCGCTTGCCGAAATTGGCAATCAAATTGAAAAAACCGAGCTTGAACAAAACTTTCATCAGCTGGCTGATCTGCACGAACAACTTGATTCCATTGATGGCTACTCGGCCCGTGCCCGGGCAGAACAACTTTTAGTCGGCCTGGGGTTCAGTCAGGATGATTTCGATAAACCAGTGACAATGTTTTCTGGAGGGTGGCGTATCCGACTGAACCTGGGGCGCACCTTGATGCAGCCGTCAGATCTGTTATTACTGGATGAACCAACCAATCACCTGGATCTGGATGCTATCTTGTGGCTCGCAGACTGGATCAAACAATACAAGGGTGCACTCTTGTTGATTTCACACGACCGGGAGTTCCTAGATGAATGTGTTGGGGGCATAGCCTACCTGAACAACAAAAGTATCGAATTATTCAAGGGAAACTATTCCCAGTTTGAAAGGGTCAAGGCTGCACGACTTGCTGAGCAGCAAAGCAGTTACCTGAAGCAACAACGGGAGATTGAGCACATGAAGGATTTTGTGCGGCGATTTCGTGCCAAGGCCACAAAAGCCAGACAAGCTCAGAGCCGTCTTAAGGCGCTGGAGCGACTGGAACTCATCAGCGCTGCTCACGTCGATTCACCCTTTCACTTTACCATTCCGCGTGCAGAGAAAACTTCAGACCCACTTCTCACCCTGGAGATGGCTGACCTTGGCTACGGCGACCCTGTTTTAAGGCACGTACGCCTGAGCCTGCACCCTGGCGATAGGTTCGGTTTGCTGGGTCACAATGGTGCCGGGAAATCAACTTTGGTCAAGAGCCTCAGTGGCGAAATTCCACTAATCGCTGGCAACAGAACCGAAGGTACAAACCTGAAACCAGGCTATTTTTCGCAACACCAGGTCGATGATCTCAATCTTACACAGTCAGCTTTTGATCATATCCAGTCATTGGACAAGCTGTACAAGGAGCAGGAAATTCGCCGCTTCCTTGGTAGTTTCAATTTCCATGGTGATAAGGTTAAGGAACCAGTAGAAACTTTTTCCGGTGGTGAAAAGGCTCGCCTGGCACTGGCCATTATCGCCTCTAGTAGACCTAACCTGCTGCTCATGGACGAACCTACCAATCACCTGGACATGGACATGCGCCAGGCTCTGACCGTTGCACTGCAATCGTTTGAGGGTGCTATCCTGCTAATATCCCATGATCGTCATCTGCTCGCGAATACAATAAATCAGTTCCTTCTGGTGGACCGTGGAAAGGTCGAATTTTTCAATGGCGACCTAAACGACTACCGAACGAAGGTATTAGTACAGGGCGACGTGCCGAACAAGATCGACAGGGGAAAGACAAAAGCTCGAAAACCGAATGTTCGGGGGCCCAAACAAAACCACAAAGTGGCAAGACAATTACGAACCAGGATCAGTACGCTGGAAAAGCGCCTGGAACGACTACATCGCAAATTGTCTGAAGTGGAAGACAAACTCGCGACGCCTGATATGTACGAGGTCCGCGATAATCCTGACCTGCAGAATCTGCTCCGGGACCAGGTTTCGTTACAACAACAGATCCATGAAGCTGAGAGCCAGTGGATGGACCTGAATACCGACCTGGAGGCCATCTAGACAGCGTCCAGATCCAAAGTCAGCGCACTGCTGTTGAAGTTGGCAAACACCCGATTCTGCTATAATCACGACCCCCAGCCGTACCGGAGCACCCATGCCCAGACTATTCCCAAATACCCGAATGCGTCGCATGCGTACCAATACCTATTCACGCCGCCTGATGCAGGAAAACAAGCTTTCTGCCGATGACTTGATATACCCGGTATTCGTGATTGAAGGTCAGAACAAAACCGAGACAATTCCCAGCATGCCGGGTATAGAGCGAAAGAGCATTGACCTACTGGTTCAGGAAGCAGCAGAACTGGCAGATCTGAGTATTCCTTTAATGGCATTGTTCCCTGTGATATCAACGGAAGCTAAGACACCCCTGGGAGAGGAATCCTATAACCCGGATGGCTTGACCCAGCGAACAGTTAGGGCGATCAAAGATGCAGGCATAGATATTGGCGTGATGACCGATGTTGCGCTCGACCCATACACTAGCCACGGCCAGGATGGAATATTGGATAAGGACGGTTATGTGGCTAATGACATCACCCTGGATACACTGGTCAAACAGGCCATGAGCCACGCCGAGGCAGGTGTAGACGTGATAGCGCCTTCCGATATGATGGATGGCAGGATTGGACGTATTCGAAAAGCACTGGAGGAGGAAGGCTTCGTCAATACCAAAATACTTGCCTATTCCGCAAAGTATGCCTCGGCCTATTACGGACCTTTCCGTGATGCAGTCGGCTCCGCGTCCAATCTTGGCACTGGAGACAAACACACCTACCAAATGGACCCGGCTAACAGTGACGAAGCTTTGCAGGAGGTTGCCCTTGATCTCGAAGAGGGCGCTGACATGGTCATGGTAAAGCCCGGTATGCCGTATCTGGATATTGTCCGCAGGGTAAAGGACAGGTTTCAGGTACCAACCATGGTCTATCAGGTAAGTGGTGAGTACGCCATGCATATGGCAGCCATTGAGAATGGCTGGCTGGATGAGAAAGTCATCGCGGAATCGCTACTGTCGATCAAACGGGCAGGCGCAGATGCAATTCTGACCTACTTTGCCAAGAGAGTTGCTACTTCGTTAAGAAACTAATTGTGAATTCTCTCTTCCAGGCTTAGGATAGCATCCTTCTGTAGCCGTAGATTTTCCGGAGAGTTTGTAAGATGGCAGCCATTAGTCATGTGTCTGACGACACGTTCGAAAATGACGTACTTAATTCAGATGTTCCTGTTTTAGTTGATTATTGGGCGGAATGGTGTGATCCATGCAAGGTCATTGCACCGGTGCTCGAAGAAATAGCATCGGAATACGACGGAAAAATGAGAATCTGTAAACTTGATATCGATGAAAACGAGGCTACACCGCCAAAGTATGGAATTCGCGGCATACCGACACTGATGTTGTTCAAGAATGGCCAGGTCGAAGCGACAAAAGTGGGCGCTCTGTCTAAGTCACAATTAACAGCTTTTCTGGATAGCAATATCTAACAAGGCAACAATTTGGCAATTTGGAGTACTCATTTCCTGGCTGAACTCGCATGGTTAAGGCAAATAGGATGTTGCTCCAAAGTACAAGAAGTTAAAAAAATGGTTGACAATCAGCACTAAAAATATCATTTTGAACTATCCAGCTACATGCAGACGGAAGAATCGACAATATTTACTGACTACTTACCCTTTTTGACCGTTCGGTTCTGCTTTACACAATTAATCTAAACAATACACAAAAAATCTAAACAACCCTCTTTCCAGCGATAAACCCCAACAAATCTCGACAAAATTCAGATGCTTCGGCATTACTCCTTTTCTGAAATTAACAAGTGACCTAAATGAACCTAACCGATCTAAAAGCCAAACCCATACCAGAACTACTGGAAATCGCCCATGAAATGGGAATGGACAACCTGGGTCGTTCCCGAAAGCAGGAAATCATCGCAAATGTCCTGCGCAAGCACGCCAAAGGTGGCGAATCAATTTTCGGTGACGGCACCCTGGAAATCCTGCAGGACGGGTTTGGTTTTCTGCGCTCTCCCGACAGCTCGTACCTTGCAGGTCCGGATGATATCTACGTTTCTCCCAGTCAGATAAGGCGATTTAACCTGCGCACCGGAGACAGTGTTTCCGGCAAAATCAGACCGCCGAAGGATAGTGAACGATATTTCGCTCTGCTAAAGGTAGATCAGATCAACTTTACTGACCCCTCTGAGTCGAAAAAGAAAATACTGTTCGAAAACCTCACTCCCCTTTTCCCAGATGAGCCGTTAGCACTGGAAGCCGGTAATGGCAGCACCGAAGATCTTACTTCCCGAATTATCGATCTCACTGCGCCAATAGGAAAAGGTCAAAGAGGCCTCATTGTGTCGCCACCTAAAGCAGGGAAAACACTAATTCTCCAGAATATTGCCCAGTCGATTGTACGCAATAATCCTGAAGTTCATTTGATCGTATTACTCATTGATGAACGTCCGGAAGAAGTCACGGAGATGCAACGCTCCGTCAGGGGTGAAGTTGTAGCCAGCACTTTCGATGAACCACCATCTCGCCACGTGCAGGTGAGTGAAATGGTTATTGAGAAGGCGAAACGACTGGTAGAACACAAGGCCAATGTTGTCATCCTCCTAGATTCCATCACCAGACTTGCCCGCGCCTACAATACTGTCATCCCCGCCTCAGGCAAGGTACTGACCGGTGGTGTTGATGCACATGCGCTCGAACGACCCAAGCGGTTCTTTGGCGCTGCGAGAAATATTGAAGAAGGTGGCAGCCTGACCATTATCGCGACCTGTCTTGTAGATACCGGCTCCAAGATGGATGAGGTGATCTACGAAGAATTCAAGGGTACTGGCAACTTGGAACTCCATCTCGAACGAAAAATTGCAGAGAAACGCGTCTACCCAGCCATCAACATCAGGCGGTCTGGCACTCGCCGGGAAGATTTGCTGATGTCTGAAGAAGAGTTGAAGAAGGTCTGGATTCTACGCAAAATCCTTCACGAAATGGATGACCTTGCTGCTATTGAATTCCTGCTAGATCGAATGAAGAAAACCAGCTCGAATGAAGAATTTTTTTCATCAATGAAACGCAACTAGGCGCTTGCCGCTACACCTAGCTAGTTCCTGTCCGTAAACAGACATATTTAGTCCAATATCGCGACACGCAAAATGCGTTAGGTATACAAAACAATCACTTAGAAAGGAAGGGGCCGCCTAGGATGGCCCGCTCGATGCTAGAAAACGGACAAGAACTAGATAGTCTGACTATTTGTTTCATCCCGCACACTGGCACATCGTAGAGTCTCACGACCCGTTACCTTCGATTTAGCTGCCTGGAATCCGCTGTTTGTCAACAATGTTGTCGCATCTAGTCATGCAACTGCCTTTTCAGCGTCACATTGATTTACCGGATTCAGCCAGACTTTGCCTGGCAGATCCCAGTTCCTTGTAGCGCCTCGCCACCTTTCAGGATGACGGGCTCTAGCCAGTTCGTATACAGCCTTCCTGTTGGCCATAATTTCTTTATCTTGTCCTGTGTGGCGCTCCACAGGCGATATAAATTTCAAGCCACTGTGTTTGTGTTCCTGGTTGTACCAGCGTGTAAATGCTAGACAGAATACCCTGGCTTCATCAATGTTTTCGAATCCATTCGGTGGGTAGGTAGGGTGATATTTAAAGGTATGAAACAGCGATTCTGAGAACGCGTTGTCGTTGCTCACACTCGGGCGACTAAATGATGGCGACACCTGTAACCATTCCAATGTTGCCTGGAATGTTGCTGCTTTCATGATGCTGCCGTTATCCTGGTGAAGTACTTTTAGTTTGCCTGTTGCACCTTCTGCCAGCATAGCTTTCGTCATTAGCGATGAGGCATGTTCAGCACTTTCTTCTGTGTACACCTCATGGCCAACGATCTTGCGGCTGTACACATCCATGATTAAATATAGGTAGAAGAACTTGCCGCGTATCGGTCCGGGTAACCAGGTGATATCCCAGCACCACAGTTCATTCGGGCGGCTTGCACAATGCGTGGCGATTGGACGTGCTTTTCGCTCACTACCACGGCCTCTGTGTTGCACCTGATCATCCTCTCTCAACACCCGGTAAAAACTTGACTCTGAGGCGATATATAACCCTTCATCAGCTAATGTGGGCACTATCTGACAAGGCGGTAGGCTTTGGTATTGCTCGCTGTTAGCGATATTCAAAATCTCATTCTTTTCTGTCACTGTCAGCTTATTTTGCGGTGCGGGTCGTTCGGCCAGGGGGCGTTGATCCGCATTGACGTCACCGCCCATAACCCAGCGTTGATAGGTGCGCACACTAATTTCCAGCTCTTCACAGGCACGCCATTTACGCGCTCCTGCCGAATGAGCTTCATCAATCAAGGTCACTGCTGTCTTGCGATCTGAGTGGAGAATCATTCGTCCTCTTCTTCCCCCCAGATCGCCTGAGCCTTTTTTCTTAGCACCAGCAAGGCGGCTGTTTCTGCGAGCGCCTTCTCCTTGCGTTTAAGCTCCTTTTCCAGCATTCGGATCTTCTTGCGATCAGAAGTACGCTGCTTTTTGAGTTGCCTATCCTGATCTGCTGGCGCTTCATTGGCCCTGATCGCTGCGGACTTCCACAGTTCGATCTGTTCAGCATACAGGCCTTTCTTACGGCAGTACTCACTTAGTTCAGCTTCATTTAATTCGCTGGTCTCAAGCAGTACAGCAAACTTGTCTTCTGCTGACCATTTATCAGCAGATAGTCCATTACCCGGTGCGGGCTTTCCTTTATCTCTCAATTCATTCCGCCACTTATATAAAGTTACATCTGATATGCCCGATTCTTTGGCTATCTGTGAAACAGGCATGTTTATTGGTGGCATCATTTTACGCAAAACCGATTCTTTTCTCTCTGGGGAATAACCTTTCATTCATCACTTCCACTGCGCTCCCTAATAGACACAATAAAAAAGAAAACAAAAAAAGAGCACGACAACAAGCCTGACATAGGGGGATAGGGAACCAGCTTTTCATCCTGCAAGATCTCACTCCACATACTCGCGGCCGGAGATGCGTAGACGGGATTACTCATGTGATTGAACAGCACCTGTACATTGTGATCACCTTCTTTGAGTTCGAAGGGGAAGGCGTGATTCAGACGTCGGACCAGGCTGCCTTTCTGTACTGGTGCAGGTTGTGGTTGCGGAATATCGAATTGACGTGGCAGGCAATATCCACCTTCGTTGTCGATATTCCCAGTAATAACCGCCAAAAGCAGGAATGCTGTTTCACTGGCGGTTCCGTTCTTGTGAAAGTTCACGCCATTTTGGCTTATGATGGTGGCGGGCCTTGTCTTGGCAAATTCTCTGGCAATGCTAATAATTGTTTTAGCAGGTACACCACTGGCTTCTTCCGCTTGTTCCGGTGTAAAAGTGGACAAGCTTTTCGCCAGATCTTCCGCTTTGTGGTTGGTCCATTTATTGATGAAGTTGGTATCGGCGAGACCCTCTGACAGGATGACATTGCTCATTGCCAGTGCCACGATGCTGTCACTGCCCGGAAAGACGGGAATCCATTCATTGCTTCGCCCGGCGGTGTTGGACAGCCGAACGTCGAAGGTCACGAGTTTCAGACGGTTGTTTACGACACCATCAGTTAGGCGTTGTGCCAGGGGTGGCGCGGTCTCAAATATATTGGCGCCAAAGTTCAGTACGTAATGCGTGTTCTCGAGGTCCGGCAACAGAAAATCCACGCCGATGGCATTTTCGAGGGCGGTCTGTTTTGCCATATTGCTGATTGACGGAAAGCGGCTTCGAATAACAGAACTGGAACCTATGGTATCCATGAACCGCAGGCTGCCGCCGTCTTTAAATGCACCTTCATTAAGGTAGACACTGTCCGGGCCATGGTCAGAGATGGCTCCACCTACTTTGCTGGCAACTTCTGCAATCGCCTCACCCCAGCTGATTTCCTGCCACTGGCCATCACCCCTTTTGCCAACCCGCTTAAGCGGTTGCAGAATTCTGTCCGGATCGGCAGCATTGAAAAACGATGCCAGGCCCTTTGAACACAACTTCCCTCTGGTTGCAATGTGATCCGGGATACCTTCCACCTTCTTAATGTCACCCTTTTCAGAGTAAGTGAATCCCCCATCGAAATAGGGGCACATAGTACAGAGAAAGACTTTCTTGTCTCGGGGCGCAAAAGTTCTGATCTGGTGGAAATCTTTGCCGCCCATCTCCAATTCCATCCCATTCAGGGCAATCGGGCAGGACGCCGCCGTTGTTACCACAACACTGGCTTTAAGAAACTCTCGCCGGTCCATTGCTAACGGCTTTATCTTGTTTTGATCTGACATACTTTCCTCAATAGGCTATGTCTGAAGAAATTAACTTCTAGTAGAACGTTTGCAGATACTGACCACCCATGACCCACCAGTTACGCACACAGACAGGGTAGTCGCAGTGATTACATAACCGGGGCATAAATATACGCCGGGTATTTGGATAACGGCCCTTGTCTGCAACCTTAACCCAGGTACGCCAAACTCCCAGAGCGACACCAAACTCTGCCTTACAGGCGACCACACAGGATTGGCAACCGATGCACCGCCTCAGGTCAATAACCATGGCATACCGTTTTTTGCCTGCAACTCCCTTGCTTCCTGGCGTTTGCAGACCATAGGCGCGTGGGCCACTGTGGGTATCGGTGACGTCCTTGACTTTAATTTGATCAGCCATAGCTACTGAGGTACTGCTCCTGAGAAGATGCTTTTAGTTGGCGAATTTGGCGTGCATGAAGCTAATAAGGTTCCAAATTTCTTCTTCAGAGACATTGACGTCCGTACCGGGTCCGAACGCTTCCATTTCCGTGCCCTCGCTACCTTCTTTGATGATCCAGAACAGCTGTCCATCCGCTCTCTCTTCCATGTAACCTGCCACGGTAAAATCGGTCGGCTTGATTTCGATATCCTCGGCGGCAGAACCCTGGCCATCGCCATCGGTGCCGTGACACTTCTTGCATTTACGCTTGTAGAGTTTTCCTGCTGACTTGAGAAAATCATCATCCACGTCATCTGGATCATTCGGGTTTTCCATTGCCAGAAAATCTTCTGGTGCAGTCGCTGTTTGATGATCGCCCGCCGCAAAAACCGATGCTGAGAGCAGCATCAGCAGACTCGCAATTATAGAAATAATGCCTTTTGCATTCATTGTTGATTCCTCTTCTGTGTGCCAAGAAAAAGGGATTGCAAGAACTCAATATTTAAGCTCCGGCAATCCCTCTCTTGTTTCGAAAGGGCTAGCTACTAACCGGCTAGTAAATATCCTTCATCGTGTTGTAAACGTTGAATTTACCGGTTGGTGTGTGTAGACCCTTGATACGTGCTTTTTCTTTATGGGTTTTGTCATCCAGAATCACGATCTCGCCTTCTTTGTCCCACAGGCTGATCCAGACTTCATCACCTTTCTTGTTGTACTCCATGTGTACAACCTTCTTCTTGAACTCAATTTCCTTTGCAGGAGCTTCTGGGTTCTTAATATCAAATATCGTCAGAACGTTGGACTTATTTTTGTTGATCGTGTTGTCGCAATAAACCCACCTGCTCTTGGGGTGTGTCTTGATGAACAGGGAGTTACCATCGAGTTCCCACTCTCTGACAACAGTCCAGGCCCACTTCTTCTTGGGGTCTGTGCTGATGATCGACACCAGACCTTCGCCAAGATGCACTGTGGCCCAAACTCTGCCGTACTTGGGATCTACCCAGTTAGCACCGCGGCCAGGATGTGGCTTTGTTCCGGTGACGATGTTTTTGACCAGCTTACGTTCAACCGTATCGATAACTGAAATGGTATCACGGGCATTGGCTGCAACCAGGAAGTAACGCTTGGTTGAGTCCCAACCGCCATCGTGCAGGAACCGCTCAGCATTGATTTTGGTTTCAGTAATTGTGCCTTCGTCAAGCTTGCTGTAGTCAACGAGCAGTACAACGCCTGTTTCCTTCAGGTTGAGCACCCACTCTGGTGCATTATGAGAAGAAACAATTGACGCCACTCGAGATGAGAAGAAACAATTGACGCCACTCGAGGCTCGGGATGATACTCATTGGTATCGTAGGTATAGCCACGGGTACCGACAATCTTGATTGGCTTCAAGGTATCCCCTTCCATGATGACATAGTGTGGTGGCCAGTAGTCACCAACGACCGCATACTTGTCCTCAAACCCCTTGAACTTGCTGGTATCAATAGATCTTGCGTCAATACCTGTTCTGACTTCAGCTACCGGATTGGGTGGCTCCGCCCACATGTCCATCATTGTTGCTTTGCCATCGCGGCCAATCGCAAACATGTAGCGGCCTGATGCAGATGTCCTGAGAATGTGTGTAGCAAATCCAGATGGAATGGTGGTAAGCACTTCCTTGGTGTCGCCATCAATGATGGAGATCTTGCCAACGTCACGAAGCACAACACCGAAATAGTTCAGCCAGTTCTTACCTTTAGGTGGCTTGGCTGGTCTATCCTTGACCGGTACGTGCACTTTCCATGAAGCCATCATTTCTTTCATGCCCCATTCTGGAGGCATTGGTGGTTCGATCTGAACATATTTGGCCATCAACGCGGTTTCTTCGTGCGTCATGAAGCCGTCTCGTCCCCAGCCAGGCATACCACCATCGGTACCATCAAAGAGAACCTTGTCAAGTTTGGCAAGGGTCTTCTTCAATGTCTTCGCGGGGGTGATATTTGGGCCGGTTGCACCTTTTCTCAATGCACCATGACAATCGGAGCATCGATCAAAGTAGATGAATTGGGCTTTTTTGAAATCCTGTTCGGATAGGGTTGGTATGGGTTGAAGCGATGCTGCTCCAATGCTTCCTGCAAATACTGCAGCGCAAATTGCAAGCGCCACGTCCATGTATCTCTTCATAACACTTTCCTCGTCCTTGGGGATTAGTTAACAAACTAGAGTGCCGCGAATTTTATGGAAAGCAGAATGGACTGTCACTGATCCAGATCAAGTTCTTACAAAAAAATGATGTCGCAGTAATCGTTAATATAAGCAGCTGGATTGCAGCCCAGCTGGATTGCAGAAAAGTGTTTACCCCGGGCTAGGTGAAGCCATAGCGTGGATAAGGTCCGACAAGACTGGCAGCAAGGTGGCCATAGGTGACGATGCCGTTTTCTTGCACACGAATGGGTCCTTCACCCATTTTGTAGGGAAGTGTGTCGCCATCCAGGTCCCTGACAACACCAGGATCTGAAACGTCCCATACTTCACCTTCTGTGTGCAGCAGTCCCCTGTAGACGCCATGACCTTTACCGTCATGGAAACCACCATAGCCATAACCGGGTCCGACGTAGGCAAAGGGTTCCTTCACTGGCGAAATGTTGATCTCACGCTTTCTGCCTTCCTCATCGGTGATGAGATAAGTTCCCGACTTTACGCGTCGCGTGCCGCTGTAAAATTGCAGTTCGTGCTCCACGCTTGTGAGTCTTAGTTCACGTGGC
>PBRP01000051.1 GCA_002726655.1 Gammaproteobacteria bacterium | reverse complement strand
CCACTCGAGGCGGGGATGAACTTCTGCGATTACTGATTACCACTTTCGTTAATCCAGGTGAAGCAATCGGGATGACAAGCCCTACCTATTCCCTGTATCCCGTTTTAGCCCAGATTCAGGATTGCCCGTCTGTGATGATTCCCCTGAATGATGACTGGTCACTGCCAGGCACATTTACACAGCAAATCAACAGGGCAAACTGCAAACTGACTTTCCTGGTAAATCCGCACGCCCCGTCCGGCAAACTATTTGACACTGAGACGCTTTCCACGATTGCTTCAGAACTGAATTCAGTATTGCTTATCGATGAAGCATACGTTGACTTTGTAGACGTTAATTACGATTCCATTCCGCTTGTTTGTGATAATGACAATGTCATCATCCTTAGAACCTTGAGCAAGGGCTATTCCCTGGCTGGTCTTCGCTTTGGTTACGGTATAGGAGCAGAGCCTCTGATCAAACCCATGCTGGATAAGACTCGCGACAGCTACAACCTCGACCTGATCGGTCAGCAGATTGCCGAAGCAGCGATTTCCAACCGCAACTATGCCATGGAAAATTGTCAAAAGGTTGCTAACGAACGAAATAAGCTGAGTGAGTCTCTCCTCGAACTGGGTCTTGCCAGCGAGGCTAGTCAGACAAACTTCCTGCTGGTGACGATTCCCGCCGAATTTGTATGTACTGCAAAACAGCTCTACGAGGAGTTAAAAGTCAGGGGGATACTCATTCGATATTTTGCTGAGGAGAAACTGGCAAATAAAGTGCGTATCTCCATCGGTCTGCCACAGCAAAACAAGACGTTGGTTGACGCAGTCAAGTCTCTGCAACTGTAGGCTAAACGGCAGGTAACGACTAACCAACCACCCTGATCAGGCCTTCCTGCGCCACCGAGGCGATCAACACACCATCTCTCGAGAACATCGTGCCCCGGTTAAACCCCCTGGCCCCACCTGCAGCCGGACTATCCTGTGCAAACAGGATCCATTCGTCAAAACGGAAGGGGCGATGAAACCACATTGCATGGTCGAGACTGGCAGTCATCAACCCTGTCAAAAACGATTTACCATGAGGTAAGGCACTGGTACCGAGAATTCCCAGGTCCGAAGCATAGGCAAGGAGACACTGGTGGAGTGCAGTATCATCAGGAAGGGATTCACCGGCGCGTACCCAGACATGCTGGTATGGAGGATGTTTGCGGGGATTCAGATAATCAATCGGTTCCACTCTTTTCATTTCAATTGGCCTTTCCCGGCTCATCATTTCCCTCATATCCTCCGGCAAAGAATCGAGGTTTGCGGCGAGCCTCGCACGATCGGAAGAGATTTCATCAGGGTCGGGGACATTGGGCATCTTCGCCTGATGACTCAAACCTTGTTCCATCTTCTGAAACGATGCGGACATATTGAATATAGCTTCACCAGCCTGGACAGCCACGACCCGGCGCGTCGTGAAACTACGTCCATCCCTGATACGATCGACCTCATAGACAATAGGAATTGAAGGATTCCCCGGCCGGAGAAAATAGCCATGCAAGGAATGGCAGGGCTTATCTTCCACGGTATTTAGCGCAGCAATCAGGGCCTGCCCGATAACCTGTCCCCCAAACACCCGGGGAGGACCCAGGGAATCACTAATTCCACGAAACAGGTTGGTTTCAATCCGCTCAAGGTCAAGTTGACCCAACAGAGATTGCAGTGCACTTGCCATAATCGTCTCATCGCTACTGTTAATGGGCCGCAGCATCACTTTCATTTGTTGCGGGTGCAAGGAAAACACAGCCCTATCGCATATTCATGTCACTAGCCATTGACTCTCGGGAAAAGCTGTTTATAATCCGTCGCGCTTGCGAGTACGTCTTATATTTATGCACAACTTTTCGATGTCCCTATTAGTTCCTCGTCCTGATTATCATAAGTAATAGCACCACCTCCAGCCAAATGGCCTCCTTAGAAAGGCCGCAATTACTCATGACTAAATAGGAAAATATTATGTCTACAACTACTGGAACCGTTAAATGGTTCGATGAATCAAAAGGCTTCGGCTTTATTGCCCAGGAATCTGGCCCCGATGTATTTGCACACTTCAGTGCAATCGAAAGCTCAGGCTTCAAGACACTGGCTGAAGGCCAGAAAGTCGAGTTCACCGTGACACAAGGGCAAAAAGGCCCCCAGGCAGCAAATATCATTGCAGTCTAACGGGTAACAACGCCTAAGCAGATAAAAGGGTAGTGACTTTAAGTCCTACCCTTTTCTGTTTTTAGCGATGCCAAAATCTGCGCCCTTCTAAGCGTGTTCTCTCAACCCGCTGAATCCCATTTTCACCCAACCAGATCCTTATCGCACCCTCATCGGCAGTATTTAGTACTCGCACATGCCTTTTCTCATACCTTTTTAACACTGCTTGTTCGGGGTGACTAAAACGATTGCGAAACCCGGCGGATACTATCGCCAAACTCGGCATCAAGTGATTGATAAATCCTGGACTGGAAGAAGTTTTGCTTCCATGATGCGGTACTGAAATCACCTGAATTTCCGGTAATATTTTTTCATGCAGCAAACCCTCGGCAACTTCTTCAATATCACCGGTTATCAGGACGCCAAATTTTGTTGTGTGCGCTAACAGCAGACAGGAGCTGTTGTTACCGCCACCGACCTGCAAACGAAATATCTCAAACCTGACACCGTCTGCAGACCAGTTGATGGGCGAGTCGCAGGGCTGGGCACGTTCGGATACAGAAGATACAAAGCGGTCTATATCAAAGTTCCTGAGAATGGAATTCATTCCCCCTGCATGATCGTTATCACCATGGCTGACTATAAAGGCGTCTAATTTGCGCAGGCCGTATTTACGAAGGAGTGGCGTCAGGATCTGCTCACCGCTGTCGAAACGATCACCAAACTTTGGACCCGTATCGTAGAGCAGTGTTGTCCGCCTGGTCTGTAAAATAACGCTGAGGCCCTGCCCCACATCAACAAAAGTTACCCGCAATTCACCCCTGCCGGGAACCTCATGAACCACCAGGAGGGGCAGGAAGCACATCCAGCCAAGCCATCTGGGAACGGTCCCTTTGGGAGAAAATACGATCAATACCCCGAACAAGGCTATTAACAGTGGTACCAACCCCTCGGATCCGTAGAACATCAGTTCTTTATCCGCCACCCATTCAAGATACTGCCATATGATTGATAAAAAGAACTCTCCGATCGAAAGACTCGCCGCTGAAATGTCGGTACTTATCGGGAGAGCAGCAACAAATATCAGTAGCCAGGGGATAACAAGGAAACTGATCCATGGAATCGCAACAAGATTAACCGTAAATGCCACCAGGGATGCCTGGGACAGCAAGTAAAGGAGCAAAGGAAACATAGCAACGGATACCACCCACTGGGTCCTTATTGCTGCGAGCAGGACCTTGAGCATACCAGTGCCCTCGTTGCCCATCAGTTTGCCGTTATAGGCGTATATCAGCGAGAATACAGCACCAAATGACAGCCAAAAACCATTGCTCATCACCGCAAATGGCTGAACCATGACGACGCCTAATAATGATGCGGAGAACATGGTCAGGGTAGATACCCTCCTGCTGATACTGACGGCGAGAAGCACAGCCGAGGTCATGATCAAAGCGCGCTGAACAGGGAGTCCAAACCCTGCGATCAAGGCATAGAAAGCCGTAACAATCATCGTTGTCACGCCAACCCAGCGAATTGACAATGGCGTGAGACCAAGCAACTTGAATATCATCGCTGCCACCAGGCCCACATGCAGCCCAGATATGATAAGGAGATGATTGGTACCCGTCCTGGTCAGGCTATGCCAGGCGGGCTTTGAAATCTGGCCCGTTTCACCGATTGTAAGTGCGATCAGCAGGCCCTTCACCGGTGATTCTTTCAGCAAGCCCAGCATTGTCTGACGAATTCGATAGCGCAAAACATGATGCGGAAAAGCAATGGAATCAGATTCAAGCAATTCATTTTTACTGTTGCTCCGAACATATCCACCCGCCTGAATGCCGCGGGAGAATAGCCAGCCTTCATAGTCAAATAGACCAGGGTTTAAGGTGGAGCCCGGTTTAGACAGCCGTACCGTAAGTTGTAACCTGTCCCCGGGTTGTACCTCGACAGGAGCCCGGTACCATGAAATATTCACTGTTCCTGTCCAGCGGGAAGCACAATCAGTTATTTCTTCAACATTAAAGCTAAAGTGGAGAATTCCATCTGATCGCCCGGGCAAGCCTGACACCTGCCCGATTACCTGCAAATCCTTGCCTTGCAGATCATCAGGAAAAACAGCATTCAATCCTGCCACGGCATTCATCGAAACATACAGCAGACCTAGATAGAATGCACTGAAGGGCCTCGCTCGACTGCATGACAGGCCAAAAACCGAGACTGGCAGACCCAGCAAAAGTGGCTCAATCGGCGGTAATTCAGGTAATCGTGTTACTGCCAGAATCGCAGCAACAAACGGCAGGACCGCAATATTCATTCCCATATTTGAGGGAATCTTGCCATGGTGTACTAGAAGTTATCGCCTAAATCAGATTGAGATATCGCCCATGAGTATTCTTGCCAATGTTATGTGGGCATAATACCGATCAGGAGACAGAGACCCCCAGATGCCGTTTAGTAAGTACCTGCCAACAAAGGAACGACTTAGAGAGATCAAGTCGTTGCGGTTCCTTGGGGAAATGATATTTGACCCAAACCTCTGGCACCTTAACCTTCATTCAATCTCTTATGCCGCACTGTTTGGCCTATTTTGCTGTTTCCTGCCGATTCCATTTCAGATGATCCCATGCGCGCTACTTTGTATATGGGTTCGATGTAACATCCCACTAGCGCTGGCATTCGCGTGGATCAGCAACCCCATAACAATGCCACCAATGATGTATTTCGCCTTTAAGATTGGCACTCATCTGCTCGGTCAAAACAATCAGGTTGAATCTATTGACCTGAGCCTGGAATGGCTGGCAGCGCAAATGGCTATCGTATGGCAGCCTCTGCTATTGGGCTCCCTTGCCTGCGGTGTAACGGCAGGACTGGTTGGTTTTGCTACAGTGCACTTATTCTGGCGATTGCGTCTCAGCAAGTACTGGAGGAAACGCCGGCAAAAATTGAATTTTGGTGACTAGGAGAGAAATGTGGCGAGAACGAAAGCAGTGCTGTTCGATATGGCAGGAACAGTCGTATCGATGGGTATATTTGATGACCATCAAGGCGCCGTTGCCGGTGAATTCGCCCGTATACTTGGGCTTGATGAATCCCAGAATGAGATGATTGCTGGCGCATTTACAGGAAGAGGACCGGCAAATGCGACGCAAAAATCTTTTCTGCAGGATTTCTATCTCTTCCGAGAGGTCTTTGCAGTGCGTTATGCAAAGGCCGCCATAGAACTGGGATTCAAGCTAACGAGGTCCGATACAGCGATGCTTAGTGATATGTGGTGGAAAGGCTGTGTTTCGAGGTTCCAGGAACTTGGCCTGCATGGTGGGGGACTCCGTATAGGTGCTATTGATACCCTTAGTACGCTGCGCGAGTCAGGGTTTAACATTGGACTGGTAAGTAACCTTGACGAAGGTGATTTTCAGGATTTTCTTTCCGTAGATGGCTTCGCCAGCTATTTCGATTTTCACCTGTCAAGCGAGGCTGCCCAATCCTGCAAACCTGATGCTGCAATATTTGGTATTGCGCTGGAACAGGCCGGCTGCACAGCAGACGAGGTGATTTTTGTTGGGGATACGCCTACCCAGGATATTGACGGCGCGGCCGCCGCGGGAATGCAGACCGTACTGATCCACGATGAGTCCAAACCGGAAACCAGGGAAATGGAATCAACCCACAAGCCAGACCACGAGATCGATGAACTCCCGGAACTGCTGGAACTTGTCCGGGGTTTATAAATTGGATAAAGGCTGGACTAAACTATCCCGTATCCCTGCAGCATAGCCCGGAACGCTATTCATAGCGCAATATTTCAGCAGGTTTTAGGGAGGCTGCCCGCCATGCCGGGTAAAGCGTGGCCAGAACACTGATCAAAAAGGCAATCATAATTATGACCAGTACATCGCCATACCTCACATCTGTTGGTACTGAGTCAAAATACGTCCCCGCCAGCATTTTCCCGCCGGACAATTCTTCAAAAAAGCCAACGACCTCTGTGATGTTGTGCGCTAATACCAGTCCAAGGATAGACCCCATTAGTATACCGGCAGCACCGACAACGACCCCCTGAATCACAAATATCAGCATCACTCGAAACGGGGAAAGACCAAAGGTGCGCAGAACTGCTATGTCCTTCTGTTTGTCCATGACCATCACACTCAGGCTTGAAATAATATTGAAAGCAGCGATAGCGACAATAAGCGACAGCAGCACAAACATCATGATTTTCTCCATCTTAACTGCCTCAAAAAAATCTCCATACTGCTGAGTCCAATCCCTGACGTTACTGCCTTCACCGCTGGTGAGCGCGCCATTTAGAGCGGGGGCATCAAAAACATTATTTAACCTGACACGCGTATCTGCGGCAGGCCCGCCGACGATGCGTTGCAGCTCTGTTATGTTCAGCAGGGCGAGTCGATAATCAAGCTCTGATTCAAGCTCGAACGTTCCAACTAACCGTACCTGTGAAACTCTAGGAGAAAAGCGGTGGCCACCAGCGGATGGTTCAGGGATCACCATTGTCAGGCTATCCCCCAACACGAGGCCAAGGCGGTAAGCCAGAACCCGGCCAATAACGATACCATGCTGTTCGTCGCCAAGATCTTCCATCGAGCCTTGAGTCATATTTTCGGGCACGATGGACATCTCACTCTCACTTAGAACATCTATTCCGTACAAGGTCACCAGTTGGCTCAAGCTTCCATTGAGGAGCAGCCCATGCCGCTCTATGAAAGGAGCCCTCGCAACTATTCTTGGGTCGTCCAGCAGTGCCGGGTCGACTTCCCCACTGACCACAAGATGAGGAACCACTCCAAGAATTCTCCGTTTGAGCTCGGAGTCAAAGCCGTTCATTACCGACACAACAACAATCAGGGCAATGACGCCCAATGTCATTCCAAAAAGAGACACCAGTGAAATAAAGGACAGGAATCTGTTTTCTGCCGCCCCCGGTGAAGCACCAAATCCTGAATACCTGATGCCAATAAAAGAGGAAACACTCACTGCCGCTGCACCTCAATCAAACCGTTGTGCAGCACCATGGTTCGATCCATCCTGCTGGCGAGGTCATGGTTGTGGGTAACGATAACGAATGACATGTTTAGATCACAGCTTAAATCCACCAGCAATTGATTTACATCCTCTGCAGTCTTTTCATCAAGATTTCCTGTTGGTTCATCCGCCAGAACACACTGTGGATGAGTAACCAGCGCCCTCGCAATCGCAACTCGTTGACGCTCTCCTCCTGAAAGTTGCCCTGGCTTGTGATTCAGGCGATCTTTAAGGCCAACCTTTCCAAGCATTTCACTGGCCGTTGCATTGGCCAATTTCCAGTTTGCATCACCTATCATTAATGGCATTGCAACGTTCTCAATCGCTGAGAACTCCACCATCAGGTAGTGAAACTGGTATACAAACCCCAATGTCCTGTTGCGTAGCCGACACAGGGACTTTTCATCCAGATTCGCAATATCTTCGCCACCAATGAAAACCTGTCCTGCATCAGCACTATCAAGACCAGCTAACAGGTGAAGCAATGTACTTTTGCCACTTCCGGACAAGCCAACGATAGCCACCCGCTCACCACCCATGACCTCAAGATCCACACCATCAAGCACCCTTATGGTTTTGTCACCCTGACCGTAAAACTTCTTAAGCTCTACTGCTTGCAAGACCATTTCACCCTTCATACTGTAGAGCCTCAACAGGATTTGCCGCCGCCGCCTTCGATGCAGGATAAATGGTAGCAGCCAGACATATAGCAAATGACACGGTGGCAACAACAACAATATCGCCCGCCAACAACCGGGTGGGCAAATACTGGATGAAATACTCATCCATGATCCCAAGACCAAAACTCTCATCTATGAAACCATAAATGTCACCCAGCCAGTTTGCCAGCAGCGCTCCCAGGACAAGACCTATAGTGATACCCAGCACCCCCACGAGACATCCATGCATGATAAATATCGCTCTGATGGAACCGGGTGACGCACCAATTGTTCTCAAGATAGCGATATCTGAATACTTGTCCTGAACCGTCATCATCAAATTTGATACGACATTAAATGCTGCCACGGCAACCAGTAATAACAGCAGAAGGAACATGGTTGTTTTCTGCATCTGGATGGCATCATATAGATTCCCATGTCGACCCATCCAGCTGGATGCATATAGCTCACTGTCGCCAGTTGTCAGTATCAGGTTATGCAAGACGCCCGGCGCAACAAATAGATCATCGAGGCGAATTCTCACTCCGTCTATCTGCGGTTGTCTTTTTATCTTCATGGCATCACCAATATGGATATAGAGCTGTGACTTATCCAGGTCAGAACCAACTTTAAACAGTCCCGAAATTGTAAACCGCTTCATTGTCGGCATGGGTCCCGCAAGACCAACTTTCAATTCCGGCAGGACAAGCGTGAGTTTATCGCCAACATTAACCTTAAGGCGCGTTGCCAGCGCTTGTCCGATGATGACATTAAAACTACCCTGGGCCAGGCCATTCAGCTCGCCCACAACGAAGTAGCGCTTCAGTATGGATACTTCTGACTCGAGTAGTGGATCTATTCCTGTATAAGACACGCCCGCAAGTTCGCCGTTTGCCAAGGCTAAACCTGTTCCTTCCACCAGAGGCGCCATCGCCTTAATGTCAGCATTTTCTTTCCATTGTTGCATTAAGGCCTGCCAGTCCGTACGCGGCACCCTGCTGTAGACCACGCCATGGGGGACTACTCCCAATACCCGCTCGCGCAATTCCTGCTCAAACCCGTTCATGACGGACAGAACGATAACCAGTACTGCCACGCCGAGAACCAGCCCTGAAATTGATATCAGTGACATGAAAGAGACCAGATGATCGGAAGCGCCAGACAGGGAGTAGCGTGCGGCTACATGCAGTCGCCAATCTTTAAGTATCATCACGATCATCCATTGGGTGCAATAAGTTACAATAGCAACCTTTATCTTTTGGAACTATATACATGATCGTGATACTACACCCGAATACTGATGAAGAGTCCTCAGAATACAGGGATGCCATGTCTTTTCTCCAGCAACTTCCCAACATCAGCCTGCAACATCATATCGTACAGGGTGAAGAACAAAAGCTCAGCGAAATCTATCTGTTGGGTGACACCCATAAGGTCAACCAGTCAGAGATTGAGGACCTGGATTGCGTAGAGCGCGTCGTTCGCATTTCTGAAGAATATAGAATCCTGGGCCGGCATCAGGATAAACAGCGGACCAGTGGCTTTACCTATAACGGTGTCCATTTCTCACAGGATAATTGTCACATTCTGGCTGGTCTATGTGCGGTCGATAGTATGGAAAACGTAGAAACGATGATGCGCATCTTGCAGGAAAACGGGCAGGTTTGCACAAGGATGGGGGCATATAAACCGCGCACCAATCCATACTCATTTCAGGGCCACGGCAAGAAGTGCCTGCCCTACGTGTTTGATCTGGCTGGGAAATATGGCATCAAGGTGATTTCCATGGAGGTTACCCATGAGAGTCAAATCGATGAAATCTCTGAAGCCCTGCTGAAAGCTGGTGATCCTACCGGTGTCATGCTGCAAATAGGCACTCGGAATACCCAGAATTTTGAGCTTCTTAAGGTAGTTGGCAGACAAACACGATACCCGGTACTGTTCAAAAGAGGCTATGGTGTAAGCTTAAACGAATCACTCAATGCGGCCGAATACCTCGCCAGCGAAGGAAATTCAAATGTGGTTTTTTGCCTGCGTGGGATGAAAAGTGAAGGTGGTGCACCCCATCGAAATATGGTCGATTTTGGCCAGGTTCCCGTGATCAAACGTCTGACCAAGATGCCGGTTTGTGTTGACCCATCACACTCCGTGGGTTCGAGAGACAGGTCTCCGGACGGAATTCTTGATGTGGTCCACGCCGCAGCACAGGGACTGATTGCCGGGGCAAACCTGGTACTGGTTGATTTTCACCCTGAACCAGCCGTTGCCCTGGTGGATGGCCCGCAGGCCCTGTTGATGGATGAACTTCCCAGGTTTTTAGATGATATGGCCCAATGCCATGAGTTCTATCAATCCAGAAAACGAATCTGGGTCTAGCTGAAGAATCCGGCAATCCTGGGTCCGCTAGGGGACCTGGTCGAGGTAATCATCAAGCGCAGGCGATGACCGTTCAATAAAGCCGTCCTCCTGCTTGACCAGGACCAATACCGCAAGGTCAAGCTGCCGCGCAAGACTTAACCCCTTTTCCACACCCAGCACATTGATGGCAGTGGCGTAACCATCCGCGACAGCAGCCGATGCAGCCAGTACCGTAACCGAAGCCACATTGTGGGTAATAGGTCGCCCTGTTCGCGGGTCAATGGTATGGGAATATCTTTTGCCATCGACTTCAAAATAGTTTCGGTAGTCTCCAGAGGTCGCCATACTCATATCTCGTAATGGAATGGTTCGAAATATTGAGCGGCTGAGGCTATTGGGTTTTTCTACTGCGATAGTCCAGGGATTGCCACGGTCATTTTGACCTCTAGCCCGCAGTTCACCGCCAATTTCGACTAGGTAGTTGCGGATATCCCCTGCCTCAAGAATAAGTGCTACGCGATCGACCGCATAGCCCTTTGCTATGGCGGACAGGTCCAGATAGAGATCACTGTCCTTGCGCAACCCGTCGTCGTCTATCTGAAGTAATCCAAACCCGGTACGATGCCGTGCCGCCTCTATCTCTTCATCAGCAGGGATACTATCCCGCGATGGGCCCGGACCAAAGCCCCACAGGTTGACCAGGGGACCAACCGTAACATCAAATGCACCATCACTATGGTCGTGAACCGATCCACTCAGGCGCAGTACTTCCAATGTTTCGGGCGAAACAGGAAAAAGACCCTTACCCTGGAACCGGTTGAATTGAGACAGTTCAGAATTCTCATCGTAAGTCGACATCAGGCTGTTGATTCGCTTAAGTTCAGCTTCAATCTCTGAACCAATTTTCGTCTTATCCAGTCCCATGCCAACCAATTTAACGATATAGCTCGTCCCCATAGTGGGACCGGTAATAACGATCCGTCGCTCCTGTTCGCAGGCAGACAGGAAAAGCGATAACACAAGCACAGGAAGCAATTTAGCAGGGTTCACATGAATTCTTCGGTCCATAGGCTATTATCTACTTTCGTGCCAGAGAATTGATACTTGAGACCAGGAATATTTGCGGACCCCATTATGGACATACCAAGAATTTCACTGGCTCGCCTGCCAACCCCCATAACCAGTCTCGAAAGGCTGTCCAAAGAACTGGGTGGCCCAAGGATCTGGATAAAAAGAGATGACCTCACGGAGTGCGCGGCCTCCGGAAACAAATTACGTAAACTCGAGTTCTCCGTAGGTGAAGCCCAAAACCAACAGGCTACGGTACTGATTACCAGCGGGGGAGTACAGTCCAATCATTGCCGTGCAACTGCAATCGTAGCGGCTCGCCTGGGCATGAAGTGTCACCTGATTCTCCGTGGTAAGCCTTATAACAATCTGGATGGAAACCTGCTGCTTGATTACCTGGCCGGCACCTCAGTCACATTTGCCACTGCCGAGCAATTCAAAACTCCTGACAGGCTGTACGCCGATATAGAGGCGGAATATCGGGTTTTGGGAGAAAGGCCCTTCAGCATCCCTATTGGAGCAAGTGACGAAATTGGACTCTGGGGATATATCGAATGTGCGAGGGAGTTAAAATGCGATTTTGAGCGCCTCGAAATAGAACCTGACTTCGTTATCTCAGCCGCAGGGTCCGGCGGAACCATGGGTGGGTTGATTGTCGGTAATGCCCTGCATGAACTCGATACAAATATCGTGGCATTCAATGTGTGCGAGGATGAAGCCTGGTTCCAGCACAAGATCAGCCGGGATATCCAAAGCTGGACAAGGCGATACAACCAGGAGCTGGCAGATCAGCCCATCAACATTCTTGACGGGTATGTGGGGCCGGGCTACGGCAGAGCAGACCCTCACGTATACGAGACTATTAGTCGTGTAGCAAGGACAGAAGGCATTATTCTTGACCCTGTGTATACCGGAAAGGCATTTGATGCCTTCCTCCAGGAATTGGCAAACGGGAGGTTCAGGCATGCCTCGGATATCGTATTCCTCCATACGGGTGGTATCTTTGGCTTGTTTCCACACCGTGATCATTTCCCTACTGCACAATTCACTAATGAAACTACCCCACAGCCCTAATCTGTGATTGAATCCGCAGCAACCTTTACTAATGAACAATCGTCGAGTGACAAATATATGAATGGCTGGATCAGATCTGGGTTTATGGTGCAGGTTCTGCTCCTAGTTTCCTCCTGCTCCCTATTGGGGAACCTGGGTTTTGGAAGCAAGAAGGAATGTGCAGATGGAATCTGTGAGACACCTCAGATTCTCCACAATCAGCAACTGAAGCAAAACTGGCATTGCTATGGTGTAGCGAAGGACCGAAGCTGGGACTGTGTTTCAGAGCCACAACCGGAGAAAATAGCAACATTTCTCCCGGCACCATCACCCAAGCCAGTGCTGGCAGCCGAGACACTTGTCACCGAAAGCCTTTTGACAGCAGCGCCCAAAGAAGCAGAGGTGGAGGTGGATGTGAACCCGACACCAGACCCGGCTGAAAATGATGACAGTGCCAGCACCATTTTGGGAAAGCCCGGCGACTACTACACGGTTCAACTAATTGCTCTGCAGAAGAAAGGCCAGATTCTCGAATATGCCAGCCAGAACGGGCTCGACGATCTGCTCTACACACAGATCGAAAGCAAAGGCAGCAACTGGTTCGTGCTCTTGCTCGGCTTTTACCCCGACCAGTCTAGCGCTGAAAAAGCCCGTCAGGAGTTTGTAGGCACACGTACGCTCAAAGTTCGCCCCTGGATTCGAAAACTTGCACCCCTGCAGGAAGCCATCATGTCCTCCCAACGCTAAGGCTATGAATTCGAATCGTGCTTTCGCACAAATCCCGTCTGTTGACAGGGTAATCAGCAGCGAAGCCTGCCAATCTCTGGTTGCAAAATATGGACGGTCTATTGTGACTTCCGGTGTCAGGGCAATTCTTGCATCCATTCGAAGTGAACTTTCGCATTCAGACAAAGCCATCCCGTCTGTCACCGGGATAGTGGCGCTATTGCAGCGCAACATTGATGAAGCCCACCACCCAAGCCTGAAGCCCGTGCTCAACCTAACCGGTACAGTTCTGCATACCAACCTTGGCCGTGCATCCCTGCCTGAAGTAGCCATATCCGGCATGGTCAAGATTGCGCGAGGACCAAGCAACCTGGAGTACGATCTTGAATCAGGGAAGAGAGGTGACCGTGACGATCATCTTGAGAGAGCCATTACAGGAATAACCGGTGCTGAGGCGGCAACAGTCGTCAATAACAATGCTGCGGCAGTACTCATCACACTCAACACCCTTGCCAGAGAAAAGGAGGTCCCTGTTTCCAGAGGGGAATTGGTGGAGATTGGCGGATCTTTTCGTATTCCGGAAATCATGCAGCAGTCCGGGTGCGAACTGGTAGAGGTCGGCGCCACCAACAGAACCCATCTCAAGGATTATCAGCAGGCGATCAGTGAAAAAACAGCGCTGCTTATGAAGGTCCACACAAGCAATTATGAAATCAAGGGTTTCACCAGCTCTGTCACCGACAAGGAATTGGCTGAATTGGCAGATAGTGTGCATATTCCGTTCGTCACTGATCTGGGCAGTGGAACAATGGTTGACCTGTCTCCATTTGGCCTCCCCCACGAACCTACCGCACAGGAAGCAATCCAAGCGGGTGCGCATATAGTGACATTTAGTGGTGACAAGCTGCTGGGAGGCCCCCAGGCTGGCATTATTGTAGGTAAGAAGAACCTGATCGCTGCCATCAAGGCCAATCCCCTCAAACGAGCGCTGAGAATTGACAAGATGACCATGGTGGCCCTTGCTGAAGTACTAAACCTGTATAGAGACCCGGATAGGCTCTGTGAACAGGTCCCCACTCTCAGATACCTGGCAAGATCAGTCCAGCAAATCGAGGCAGTGGCGAAGGAGGTTCTGCCTCCGCTGGTATCGGCACTGTCAGATCACGCAACAGTAGATATAGTAGACACTCAAAGCCAGATCGGTAGCGGCTCCCTGCCCCTCGAATTACTTCCCAGCAAGGCGATCCGCATCCAGCCCGGCAAACCATCTGACCAGCAACTGCAACAAATCGCCAAAGCTTTCAGACACCTGCCGACCCCTGTCATAGGCCGAATCCATGATGGAAAGTTATTGTTTGACCTAAGGACCCTGGAGCAATCTGCTGACCTGGTGGAACAGCTGAGTCATCTGGATTATCCGTGATCATCGCTACAGCGGGTCACGTGGATCATGGCAAGACACTGTTGGTCCATTCTCTGACCGGAATCGAAACCGACCGTCTTGAAGAAGAGAAAGACAGGGGTCTGACCATTGATCTGGGGTTTGCCTATATCGATGATGAACTTGGTGGGCGACTAGGTTTTGTTGATGTCCCAGGGCATATAAAATTCATTAACAATATGCTTGCAGGTGTTGGCGCAATTGACTATGCCCTGCTTGTTATAGCTGCTGACGATGGACCAATGCCGCAGACCATGGAACACCTCGCGATACTGGATCAGTTGGGCATTTCCCGGGGCGCTGTAGCCTTAACCAAAATTGATCGGGTTGACTCATCGCGACTAGAGCAAGTCAGGATGGAAGTCACCGATATCCTCAACCAGACCAGCCTGGCAGATGCTGACGTCTTCCCCTTGTCAAGCATTACAGGTGAGGGAATCGATGATTTGAAAACGACTCTGTGCCTGACTGCATCAGAAATTGATTCCCGACCAGGAAACGGACACTTTCGGCTGGCAATAGATCGCTGCTTCTCAGTAAAGGGATCAGGCCTGGTAGTAACCGGGTCGATATTTTCTGGGGAAGTGAGCGAAGGCGACGAAGTCTACCTGGTCCCCCAGGGAGAAGCTCTTCGAGTGCGTGGCATCCACACCCAAAATCAAGCTGCCAGTCATGCAACTATCGGTGATCGCTGTGCTATTAATCTTGCTGGCCACAATCTCAGACGGGAAAACATCAGCCGCGGAAACTGGCTGACCAGCAATCCACACCATGAAGCAAGTTCCAGGTTTGACATGCTGTTAAAGGTGCTGGCAAGCGAAAGCAAGCCATTAGCTAATTGGACACCTGTACATGTTCATACGGCGGCGAACCATGTTACGGGGCGTGTTGCAGTACTTGAAGATACGAGGATAAATCCAAATGAGTCGGGTCTTGTACAGGTAGTACTCAAGGAAGCAATCAATATTTGCATGGGTGACAGGGTAATCTTGAGGGACCAGGGAGCGATAAGAACAATCGCCGGCGGCACTATTGTTTCTCCTTATTCACCGTTGCGTGGACGTGCCAGACCAGCAAGGCTTGAACTTCTGAGACAGTGCGTTGACCTCGAGTCACACCAGGCGCTCGAGGTTTTGCTGGTACACGCCACTTTGGGGCTGACCAATACAGAGTGTATTAACGCGCTGAACATGAAGCCGTCAGAAGTGCACACCTGCGCTTCCAAGTTGGAAGTAGAATTTCTAAACGAAACAATAATCAGCAGGCAGCACCTAGAAAAATTGGAACAAGACCTTGTGGCAAAGTTCGATCAGTGGCATGAAAAAAACCCTCAAACCACAGGCTTGTCTCAAAACCAGATCGCGAAGCTGCTGCCCGGACGGTGCAGCTTCGTGGATGCACTCGTCGAGCGCCTGGTATCTGATGAAAAATTGGTGAAAACCGGCAACACCTTGCAGCGACCCGGTTTCAGTTCACAGCTCTCCGCCGAAGTTCAGGCCCTGTGGAACGAGGTGGAGCCCATTTTGTCCCGCAGCCAAACGAAGCCTCCCGTCTTGCACGATCTGGCGGAGCAGTTGTCAGTTCCACCGAAGACCCTGGAAAAATCTCTGAATGCCTGTGTCCAGTCCAGTCTCTTGATCAGGCCGGTTAAAAATCGCTACTTCACTCCGGCGGCCATTCAAGAGCTTTGCATGCTACTATTTGAGGCGGCCGGTGGAGCGGACTTTACTGTCAAGCAATACCGGGATGTCACTGGTATTGGTCGCAACCTGGCCATCGAGATCCTCGAATATTTTGACCGCCGGCGAATCACCCAGAGACTCGGGGATACGCGAAAAATCCTGATCGAGCGCAACAGCACACCCCGGGGACAATAAATGCCAATCACTACTTTCGATGACAAGGTCGCCGCAATTACAGGAGCCGGGTCTGGTATGGGGCGGGCCTTGGCTGAAGCAGTCGCGAGCCGCAATTGTCATGTAGCCATTTCAGATATTGATACAGCGGCGCTGGCAGAAACACAAGAGTTGATTAAATCCAACTACAGCGTTGAGGTTTCAAGCCATGAGCTGGACGTAGCCGACAGGGGGCAAGTTGAGCAATTTGCTACCGATGTCGTCCATGAGCATGGCAAGGTGAATATGATCTTCAATAATGCAGGCGTGTCGGTCACTGACACTGCAGAGAACATGTCCTACGAAGATTTTGAGTGGCTGATGAATATCAATTTCTGGGGTGTTATTTATGGCTGCAAGTCGTTCCTGCCGTTTTTCCATGACGTGGACGAAGCGCACATTATCAACACTTCAAGCATATTTGGTGTAGTCGCGGTGCCTAGCCAGTCTGCATACAACGCCTCGAAATTCGCCGTTCGTGGCTATACCTATGCAATGCGACAGGAACTTTTCGATACTCATATCGGTGTAAGCTGCGTGCAGCCCGGCGGCGTCAAGACCAATATCATCAAGTCTTCCCGGTACACGACAGCAGACAACACAGTCGCGACAAAAGAGGAGTTGATTTCACGATTTGATGAATTCGCGGGTCTCACGTCTGAACAGGCAGCCGAACAGATACTCCGGGGCGTACTTGCGAACAAAGCCCAGATTCTGGTTGGGCGCGATGCAAAAACTGCCGCCATCGTGGAAAGAATTGCACCAACCGGCTATCAGAAGCTTCTTTCCAGGCTAATTAGCAGCATGCTCAATGACAAATCCCCCTGAATCGAGCAAACTGTGTACATGAAGACTCAATCACGCATTTACATACTTGTTACAGCACTAGTGCTGGCAAGCAACATGCCACTTCAGGCAGCTGTGGAAAAGAAATTAAGCCGCAACAATTTCAGGGCATCCATCTGTAACATTGCATCCATGAATATAAGTATCAGTGTGGATGAAGCATATGGTGAGCCAATGGTACGTTCGAAGCTACGTTGGACCGCGGGTCCTAACACGGGATCCGATTGCCTGTCTAAAGCTGCCCACATCTGGATACGGGTGCGAACCGAATCGGATTCCCTGAGCTACTTTAAAGTCAGACCTGTCATACCCTCAGCTGGCCAGAGCTTTGGTACAACAGCGACGGAATCTCCGAGCTGGACAAATCTCTTCTGTGAACGGCCTGCAGATTCTGCCCCCTGTGAAAGCGAACCAAGATCCAAGCAATTGTTCTCATCAAATTTGAAATTTGAAGGGTTCGAAGTTGTCAGCAAGACCTCGGCAATCTCGAGCCTGGGCTCAAATAAATCCGTTTCATCACGCCCAAAATCAAAATCGGGGGCAATGGATGGTAAGTTTTCATTAGACTCAATGCTCGCCGACGCTATCGACAGTGCCATAGACCCGGGCGCTCCATCAAAACAGGCTGAGGCGATAGAAGCAGCCAAAGAACCCCAATTGACGCCCGAAGAGGTCGCTGCTCAGAAAGCGGCACAGAAGGAGGATCAGGCAAAAATAGCGGCAAAAAATGTATTAACGCTGATTTCCTCTTCGCTGGCCCAGTACATCTCCCCGCCCCACGACTGTGAAAGTGCACGCACAATCGCCAATTGGGTGCAGGCACCGGGGATGTGTAAACTCAATTTCACCAGCGAATCGTCACACGACTACCTTTGTGCCGACAACGGCAAGTCCAGACCAATAAAGGCCACCAGCCGGGTCAGCATTAACCTGGCAAACGATATAGCTGAAATAGCTGATATCAGGCACTCACCCGATGGCTGGGCCAGCCTTACGCTGATGCTAAATGAAGATCTGAGATCCACCACAGCCGGTGACTACAAGACAAACCGCTGGCAGATAACTGCAAATGAATCCAGGCTCGAAGACTTACAGCAGTTGGCTGGAAGCCTGATAACACTAGTGGACTTTTGTCATTCCAGCTGAAAAAGAGACAACGACCGCCGATTAGCCTAGAATCGCCATACTTTTAGCATTCTTTCCATAGGCTACATCACGTGAAGTGTTTTAGACCCCTATTTCTCATAATTATCTGTTCATCCCTTTCAATCTTGCCACCGCCATGTCAAGCAGAGTCCTCGACGATCTCGGACAACCTGCCCCTTGTCGTCCAGGTTGATCTACTAATGACTGAATTATCCCGTCTCCGCAAGATTGATGACAATGGAGGTATCATTGAACTCATACCGCGTATACGCGCCCTGGATATAGAGATTCCAGATTCTCTATACTTTCTTGAGGCCCGTGCGCTGTTTCGCATAGGAAGAGCTCTAACCGCCAGAGACCAGTTGGTGGTCTACCTGGCAAATACCGGCAGG
>PBRP01000050.1 GCA_002726655.1 Gammaproteobacteria bacterium | reverse complement strand
TTCGGCAGGTCTGCAGCAGTGTGAACATTCTGAACAGTCGCGCTCGCACCGATTGATGTTCGATAATCGGCTTGCCCCCCTGGACGCGGTTTTTCGCATAGTCATAGGCAGCGTCATATGCGGCTCGAGCCAGACCGGTTACGAGCGTGCCAACGCCAGCGTTGAACATTGCGAGGTGGATGTTCATGTAGGGGGCAAAAGCAGTTTGATCCAGTAGCATATAGCGTTTTGGAATTCGGACATCGTCGAAGAATATTTCACCCTGGGTCATGGCACGTACACCGTGCTTATCGAGTGGTTTTCCGCGGCTAACTCCTGGCAGGTTTAAAGGCATTAAACAAATACCACCATGATCCAGCTTAGTGCCCGGGTCCAGGTGAACGTTCAACATGGCATGGGTAGCGATCGGTCCGTTGGATACCCATGCTGATTTCTGACCATTAAGAATATACTCATCACCGTCTTTGCGGGCGATGAGCTGGCCTTTTGTTTCAACTACCATTTCTGGTTGCATTACACCCAGGGTATCTGATCCATAGTCAGGTTCGGTCACCGCCCAGCAGCCTATAATCGAACCGCTGTTGTCCTCAAAAAATGGTCGCGCAAATTCCTCGATGATCTCCTCGTTGCCCAGCGCCATTGCAATATTGGCGTGTGTGGATGACAACCCAATCGCGCCGGCTAACCCCATGCTTCCCCAGGCCAGTTCTTCATTCACAAGTGTTGCTGCGCGTGCGGATATGGCAGTACCGCCCATTTCTTCAGGTGCACCCATGCGATTGAAACCAAGTTCAGTTGCCTGCTTCAAGACATCGAACAGAAGAGAGTCAGAAGCAGTTGCCTCTTCAGGTGTCATCCGGTCGATTTGGATGCCTGCAGGGCGCAGAACATCTTCAGCAAACTTGTGAGCTGCTGCCTTGAGTTCAAGCTCCTCAGACGTGAGGTCAATATCGTAATCAATGTGGTCCATGTTAATCCTCTATGGGGCAGGGATACTGATGCGTCCATATTCGAAATTCATCGTGTCTATCCCAAAATATTCTATTGACAATACCTCTTAAAGGCAGGTTAATCTACTTGCCTACAAAACATATATGTGAACACCATGAACCTGCTTTTTCGTCAGCTTTACGACGTCGAATCCGGAACCTTTACGTATCTGTTAGCGGATGAGGAAAGCCATGCCGGGATTATTATTGACCCGGTTTATGAACAATTAGATCGTGATTTGGCGCTGATTAGGGAGTTGGGTATCAATTTGTCCTATTGTGTGGAAACGCACTGCCACGCAGACCATGTTACTGCCGCATGGCTTCTTAGGAACGAGACTGATTGCCGCATTGCTGCAACAGCCGAGAGCAATATTGAGGGGCTTGACCTGGTGTTGCAACATGACGACGGACTGGACCTCGGGAATTTCAATCTTCAGGTCTTGGCAACGCCTGGACATACGCCCGGTTGCATCAGTCTTTATCTAGCCGATCCAGCCATGGTGTTTACTGGCGATTGTCTGCTTATACGTGGATGTGGACGTACTGATTTTCAAACAGGTTCCGCTGCAGAGCTCTATCACTCGATTACTTCCAAACTGTTCAAGTTAGAGGATGAAACCATCGTCTACCCGGGCCACGACTACAAGGGTCGTACCATGAGCACAATCGGTGAAGAACGTCGCCTGAACCCAAGGATTGGTGGAGATGCTAACGAACAGGATTTCACGGGTTTCCTCGATAATATGCAGTTACCACATCCGAAGAAATTCGACACTGCGGTTCCCGCTAATCTGAAGATGGGTCAACCAGGCACGATGCCGATTGCACCTTCCTGAGCACCCGTTACGGTGACCTACGCTGGAATCTTGGAGGTTTCCCCGCAGTGGGTTGCAGCGAGTCTGGACAAGGTTCATGTGCTTGACGTTCGAACCCGTGTTGAAACCGATGAGGAGCCGGCACGTATAGAATCAGCTCAGCTGATTCCTCTGAATGAACTGCGTGACCGCCTTGAAGAAGTGCCGCGAGACCTGCCGGTGATGACGCTGTGCCGGTCCGGTAAACGCTCGGTAATGGCATTCGATATATTGCGCAAACAGGGTTGGCAGGAAGTGGCAAATATCAAAGGTGGACTGCTTGCGTGGTATGCGGAGGGCTTGCCATACGAGACAAGCGGCGAAGAATAGCAGTCTGCTTCGCCTTGTCTTGCCAGAAACCTACCTGAGTCTAGTCAGCAGTTGAAGCTTGCTGTTTGCCGCTAACGGTTTTCCACAAGCTGCTAGCTCCTCCAATTAGTGCCCCTTGATATTGTTTCAGTATCGACTTTGCCGCCAAGGCTGAGAAAACTAAAGCTGCAGTTGTTTCCACCGGTTCCGGCAGGATTTCCGCAACCTTACCCATCGTGGCGGAGGGGTTTATCGCCAGCGATATATATAGAAGATCCAGCGTAATGCCAAGGGCGATGGAACAAAAAGCGATGGAGAAAAGGTAGATCCACATGGACCGCGTGCCCATGAAATTGCGCAAAATCATGATGGTGCTGATATTGGTAGCTGGTCCTGCTAGGAGAAAAACCAGGGCGGCGCCCGGGGACAGTCCTTTCATGATCATTGCAGCTGCCATGGGTGTGGAAGAGGTTGCGCATATATAGATGGGAACGCCGAGAAGCAGCATTGCAGGCATTGCGATATAGCTATCGTTGAAGTATTCGGTGAAAAACTCTTCCGGCACAAGTGCCATTATTACGCCCGCAAAAGTAAGTCCGAAAAGAATCCAGGTCGCCAGGTCATCCATAAGTTCGATGAAGGAGAAATGGAATATTTCCTTTAGACGGCTGATTGCTCCATGGCTTTCAGGAACATCCTTGCTGCAGCCGGAAGAACAGCATTCCGACCCGGTATCCGCTTCCTCCAGGTTGACCAGGGGGTCATCCTTGCCGAAGAGGGTTTCAAGCAGTCCCGCAAAAAAAGCGGTGAGAAATGCCGCTATTGGGCGAAAGATAGTCATTAAGGGATCCAGCATGGCATAGCTGATACTGATGGAATCAGCGCCCGATTCCGGCGTCGATATCAGAAAGGCACTCGTGGCACCCTTGCTTGCGCCTTCTTTTCTCAAGGCAACGGCGGCTGGTATTACACTACAGGAACAAAGTGGCAGGGGGACACCCACAAGGGCTGCCTTCGTTACGGAGGCGAAATTACGACCGCCAAGGCTTTTCTTCACAGCATCCAGCGGAAGGTATACCTTAATGACTCCGGCCAGTGCGAAACCAAACAATATGAATACGGCGGAATCTTCAATGATGGTCCAGATTGATGTGATTATCGCTACAATTATTTCCATTCCTCTCTACCCTTTATCTATGGGAAACATGGGAGGCCACTGAATCCAGAATCTCCGATACATGCTCGTCATCAAGACTGTAGTAGACGATCCGTCCTTCTTTTCGATATTTGAGAATGCTGTTTTGTCTCAGGATTCTAAGCTGATGGGAAATAGCCGACTGGGTCATGCCAAGGAGGTTTGCCAGGTCACAGACACAAAGTTCTCTGATCGAGAGGGCTTCAATCACGCGGATTCGAGTGGGGTCGGACAGGGCTTTGAAAATTTCCGCTATCCGGTGAATCTTTGGTTCATCCGACAGGGATTTGCGGACCAGGACAATGGCCTCTTCATCAGTGAAATTGATTTCACAAACATCTTCGAGCTTACCAGCTTCAACATTCATTGACTTTGATATATGAGCATATGTTCATGTTTAGTATGGGGCGATGGTAAATGAAAATCAACCGCATTACTGTATATTGACGACAAATTTAGTGGCAGGGTCCAGCACCATTTTTTTGCCGGTTCAGGTTTAGATAGTTCTTGACCCGACACAAATTCGGCGAATTTCAGTGGTTAGGATTGAATAGTTTGGTACCTGATCTGACGTGGCTAGCGCCATGGACGGACGGGGTCGCCTAGACGCGGGACCAGGCCTGTGGATGGCTGGGGGCGCCTAGCCGGTGCCACAGAAGATTAGGTGCCAGACTATTTAATCCGGCATTCAACTAAGGGCGATTGTAAACATCACTAATGGTTTGGGCTTATGGGCTAGTTCAGGTTAGCGATTGGAGGAGGGATGTAACCTCCCATCAGGTCAGCGATGGCTGAGGCGAATCTGATCGTCGTCAGGTCAGCGCCATACTTACCCACGACCTGAATGCCTATGGGGAGGTTCGTAGAGCCAAGTCCGATGGGAGGAACGGTAGATGGCAGGTTGGCCATTCCCACCAGCATCGTCCAGCGAATCAGGTCCACGTATGGCCTGGCTATGCCATTGCATTCAATAGTCCGGGTGAAGAAATCCCCTTCCTGCACGTGGGGGAAGGGCGGTACAAAACAGACTGGCATTAAAATGATGTCATAGTCTTCAAAGAATTCTGCCCATCTCTGTTGTATGCCAACCCTGCTGCGATGAGCCTCAAGCCAGTCTCTGTGGCTAAAGCCGCTCTCGGGTTGAGATTGCAAGAGGGCTGCGCCAATGAGCTTGAAAGCGAGGTCGCTCGCTGCCAGTGGTTCGATATCCGGTCTCGTGTTTTGAGTTACCTGGTAGTTTTCTGTCTCCAGTTTGGATACCACCTCATTCAGTTTCTCACTCACCACATCATCGAGGGAACAGAAGTCATCATTGAGCCAGGTAGCAATCCGCAGGTCCTTGAGAGATTCTGGCGGCGGAGCCAGGTCTGGTTTCCAGGGAGCCTCTTCTCTTAGCAGAATACCAAGGAGCAGTTCAAGATCCTCGGCTGAACGGGTGATGGGGCCTATCACATTGACGTCGGCTTCAGTTGTACCGCCCAGCGCATGGTCCAGGTAGCCGGTGCTTGGAACGATGCCAAAACTGGGTTTGTGGCCGAAAACACCGCAAAAGGCGGAAGGGAAGCGAATTGACCCGCCGATATCCGTTCCGATCTCAAAAGAAGTCAGTCCGCAGGCAACCGCGGCAGCAGCACCACCGGAAGAGCCACCAGGAACATGATCCAGGTTCCAGGGGTTGGATGTTGTGCCATATATTTCATTGTAGGCCTGGATATCGCCGGACCAGCGCGGGAGATTAGTTTTACCGATGATGTTTGCACCCGCTCGCCTGACGGAATTCACCACAGGGGCATCGGATTCGGGGATATAGCTGGCGAGTTCAATGGCGCCGCCCGTCGAGCACAGGCCCTTGGTTTCAATAGCATCTTTAATTGTTACCGGTAACCCGTGTAATGGCCCAACGGGTTCGCCCGCAGTAATGACCTTATCTGCCTGATCCGCAACCCTGCGTGCGGTCTTAAAGTCAGTGGTTATGACCGCGTTTATATCCGGATTAATCTGCTCGATCCGGTCTATGTATAGCTCCAGTAATTCACGGCTGCCCAGTTCACCGGCCTTTATTGCAGCGGCCTGCCGTTTTGCAGACCAGAATGCGGGGTTATCCATGGTAGCACCCTCCTGTTATCCCAACAAATGCGTGACAATGCTAGTCGCGGTCCAGGGATTGCATTCCTGAGGAGGTATATCTGTCTCCAGCGATATTTTCGGGATCGAACAATTCATCCAGGGCAGCGATCTCATCATCATTGAGTGATATATCGGCAGCCGCCGCGTTCTCCTCAAGGTATTTCACACGTTTTGTTCCCGGAATCGGGGCAATAAACTGACCTTTGGCAAGTAACCAGGCGAGGCCGAGCTGACCCCGGGCGCAGCCTTTTTCGCTGGCCAGCACGCCTAGCTTCTCAACCAGTTCCAGGTTCTGTGTCAGATTGTCACCCTGGAATCTTGGCATTGTTGAGCGCATATCTCCCTCACCGGCTATAGAATTGTTGTCGGTGATCTCACCTGTCAGGATCGCCCTGCCCATGGGGCTGAATGGGACGAAGCCAACACCAAGTTCAGCACAGGCCGCGAGCACATGATCTTCCGGGTCGCGTGTCCAAAGTGAGTACTCAGATTGAACCGCCGATATGGGGTGCACTTTGTGTGCGCGCTGCAACGTTTTGGCAGAGACTTCAGAGAGGCCAAGGTAACGGACCTTGCCGGCATTAACCAGGTCGCTCATGGCACCAACCGTATCTTCAATGGGAACCTTGGGGTCTCGCCGATGAAGGTAATAGAGATCAATCACATCGGTATTTAGCCGCAGGAGGCTTTCCTCGCATCGTTTGGAAACGCTTGCCGGGTTTCCATCGATACCCATTTTCCCATTTTCGACCACGATGCCGAATTTGGTAGCGAGTTGAATTTCTTGCCGGCGGTCTTTTAATACGCGGCCGATCAGTTCTTCATTGTGCCCCCTGCCATAAACGTTGGCCGTATCCAGAAATGATACGCCAATATCAAGTGCTCGATGCAGCGTTCTATGGGACTCTTCTGGATCAGCTTTGCCATAGGCCTGCGACATACCCATGCATCCCAGCCCGATAGCGCTGACGGTTAAATCTCCCAGTTTGACTGTTTTCACAATAAATTCTCCTGAGGTGGGGCTAATTTTGCCCTGATCGATTTAAGTGACTTAAAGTTACCGTTAGTGTAACCCAGCCCGCGATCGCTCAGGCAACGATATTGGCGAATTCCTCGAGTTCCCTGAGTCGTTCTTCTATCTTATCCTCAGGATCATTCGCATCGATGAGCGGGACCAGCCGGTCAACGCCTATATCCTGATATTCACGCACTCCATCAGCATCTACCGCCATTGGCGTGATGATGATTTCGAATCCATCACGGGTTCTTCCAGCGGCGGCCAGCGCTTCATCGACCATGCCTATGGACATTTGCGTGAGTTCCGCGTTGATGCCAAATCCCAGCCAGCCGGATCCGATTCGAGCAGCACGGCGCAAGGCGGGCTTGCTGAAACCACCGACGATCAAGGGAATATGTGGTTGCTGTACTGGCTTTGGGTCCATACGGCAACCCTTGACCTGGAAGTGTTTGCCATCGAAGTTGGTTACGGGTTCTGTCCACAGCATTTTCATGAGTTCCAGTGCCTCATCGCATCGCTCACCACGATCTTCAAAGGAGTATCCACAGGTCTCCACTTCTTCCTTGCACCAGCCAACACCGATGCCAAGATCGATTCGCCCTCCGGTCAGCCAATCGAGTGTGGCAAACTCGTTAGCGGTATAAATGGGATTACGCTGGGGAATTAGCGATACGCCGGTACCCAGGCGAATGTTCTTGGTCACACTTGCGAGAAACCCCATGGTAACAACTGTGTCTGGTATCCCGCCTCCATCCGGTACCGGCAATTTGCCATCGGCAGAGCCAGGGTAGGGGAATTCCATTTCATCAAAGAGAGCGACGTGTTCTCCCATCCATAGGGAATCCATACCTATTTCTTCAGCCCTTCGACCTATGTTGAGAATGACTTCCGAGGTCGCCTTGGGGGTTTGGAATGATGCAAATGCTCCGATCTTCATTGTGAATTGCCCTCTCTGATTAGGTGCTTCCCCTAAGTTATTGTTTCAGTTGTCGTTCGTAAATATCGAATATTGCTGCCCAGTCCTTCTCGGTAGCGGTTTCATCGTAGATTGGCCGCTGGGGGAATGAATAGCCGTGTTGGGTGTTGGGGTGAGTCACAGATGTGTATTTCACACCATTGTCATCGAGAGCCTTGCTCAAGTCCGGGATGACGTTGTCCTCCACAAAGGGATCCTCCGACGCCCAGCCAAGATAGATTTCTGCCTGAATCCTGTCAGCGAGCAGGTGAGGGGAATCGGGACTGTCGGTAACAATCCGAGTGCCGTACAGGGATGCAGCGGCACCAATTCTATCCGGGAAGTTCCCTGCAGCAGCCACCACAAACTGCCCACTCATGCAGTAACCCATGCAACCCACTTTGTCGCCGGCATCGTTGTTTCCTTCCAGGTAATCCAGCATCGCCTCGGTATCGCTCATCGCCATATCTACGGTGAGGGCACGACCGACATTGAACATCTTCTCAATACCATCAGTAGCTGGATCAAAACGTATCCTGCCCGCGCGATAGAACATGTCAGGCAGAATGGCGAAATAGCCCTGGCCCGCCAGGCGCCGGGCGAAGTCAAACAACTCTTCACGAATGCCCAGCACATCCATATAAATGATTACGGGTGGTGCAGGCTGGCCTCCATCTGGCTGAGCAATGAAACATTCCATCTGCCCGTCGGTGGTCGCCAGGTTGACTTCAAATTCGTTCATGCTTACTCCGTCTGAAATTATTGGGTGCGGCCGTACGGTTGCAGCGGGGTCAGGCACGATGCTAATGCCTGGGCCTGATATAAGTTTCAAATAATACAGAGTGTCCCAGGTTATCTCAACGGGCGGTCCTCGAACTGATGTTTAAACCGGCATATGCACTTTTACCACTCCAGTCATGGCCTAGTTTTTGATGATGCAAATTCTCTGGTCATGCAATAGAAATCAGTTAATATGTCCGGGCATTGCCAATAACTATAGTGAGACACATGAGGGTCTGCAGATGTTCTTTCGTAGCAGCAAGATTGATAGAGCAAGTTTTGAACAGGCTACTGGCTGGGAGCTAAAAGATCAGACTGCCTGTAAAGGGGATATATGTATTCCCCTTGCAGCTGAACCGGGAGTAGAGGTCGACCTGCATCAGATCTCAGCGGAAATCGGCTTGCCATTGGTTTCTGAACCAGAACACGAACTATGGACGCTGGGTTCCGGAATTTTTGGCGCTCATACCTTGTCGTCAGCGAAATGTCCTGACCTGGTATTGCCTGATCTGGAGGGGCGGGAATTCGACCTATCGAGTCTGTTAGGCCAGAAAGTATTAGTTTATGCCTGGGCACCCTACTGAGGATGCTCAGGAGATCTGCCCGTGTGGCAGAAATTGCGACAAGAATTTCATCCCCAGGGGTTTGAATTGGTCACGGTTGGTATGGATACCCTGGGAGCCGAAGGCTGCCGGTCATTCATTGAAGCAGCAAACCCCTCACATCCGTCACTAATAGATCAGCACCACACACTTGCCAGCAAGTTCGGGGTTGTTAATATTCCGAGCGCAATATGGATTGATGAGGACGGTATGATAGTGCGACCAGCGGAAGTTGCACCAGCGCCACCACGGGATGATGATGGCATTACCAACCTGCAACTTCCCGAAGACCTTCCTCAGCGGATGCTTGACATGATGACTGAGGTGGCGAAGATGCCGAATCATTCTCATGTCTACCACGATGTGCTTCGGGATTGGGTTGAAAAAGGAAGTGACAGTCAGTTTGCAATGCGGCCTGAACAGGTAATCGAGCGGTCAAGGCCAAGGGATCGGGATGTCGCAACCGGGCAGGCTCACTTTGAAATGGCCTCCCAACTGGAGGTTGAGGGGCATCATGCAGATGCCATTCATCATTTTCGCGAAGCTCATCGTCTGGTTCCGGATAGCTGGACTTTCCGGCGTCAGGCCTGGTCTTTAGAAGCTGTGGGTCAAGGTCCACTAGTCAGGTTCTGGCAGGGACCAGATCCGGAAAATCCTGATAGCTGGCCCTACCAGGGGGATTGGTTATCCGATGTAAGGCAGGCAGGTGCAGAGAATTATAATGATCCCTGGACTCCCTGATAATAGTACCGGGATTCAGTTATTCTGATAGCTGGTATATCGGAAGCAGTTTTTCCTCAATCACAATTAGTCTTATCTAAGGTAGCAGTAATGGATGAAGTAGTATCCACCCTGATTCATGGCAATAAATCACATATCCCCGAACAACTTGATGAAATGGATGCAGCCTGGCTGACGCAAGCGTTGCGTAGAGACGGTCATCTCACAACCGGACAGGTAAGTCAGGTCAGGATCGAACCCATTGGTGAAGGTGAAGGCTTCATGGGCATTTTGGGCAGGTTTCACCTGGAGTATGAAGGAAATAAGGGAACCGCGCCGGCAACCCTTATCGCCAAGCTTCCCAGCATGGTTGAACCAAACCGAATGCTGGGTGAACTGATGGGTGGCTATTGGCGCGAGATACACTTCTATGAGGAATTGAGTGACGGCATTGGCGTCAACACGCCCGCTGTCTACTACTCGAACCTGACCCCGGACCCTGTGCGACCACGAATCAATATGATTATGCGGGTTGTGGAAATGATGCCCGCCTGGCTAGTGGATATGGTAATGGCTCGTTCAAAGGAAGTGGTTGGGGCTAGTGAACATCGCTATGTCCTTTTGATTGAAGATCTCGCACCGGCAAAGCCAGAAGATCAATTGAAAGGGGGTTCACCCGAACGCTGTGAGGCGGTGCTGTCCATGGCAGCAAAAATGCACGCTGATAATTGGCAGAGTCCGATTCTTGATTCCGCTTTCTGGATAAATGATCCGAGGGTGACAATGAGGTCGCGCCATCAAATGTTGCTGGAGTCACGAGAGGGTTTTATTGAAAGATATGCTGAAAAAATGGGTGAGAGTGGCATGAAGCTCATGAACTGGTATTACGAGAATGGCGTGCAACTGCAGCGGCTGCTATTTCGTCGGGCACCGCACACCGTGGTTCATGGCGATATGCGTCTGGATAATATTTTCTTCAATGAAACCTCCAGCGATACGCGTGTTGTATTTGCTGATTGGCAAACCGTAGGTCGTGGGCTCGCAGCGGAAGAAATCGCCTACTTTTTAAGTGGTGCCCTTGAAGTGGATACATCGGCACAAATTGAAGAAGATCTGGTGCGTCATTACCACTCGGAACTTCTGAACGCGGGTGTGGACAATTACAACTTTGAGCGATTTCGGAAGGACTATGATCGTGGCATGATGGCCATGCTGCGGGTTCACGGCAGCGCTATTATTGATGTGGATGTTGGTGAGGACCGCGGTGATGAACTCATGAATATCTGGATGGATCGAACCATGGCGCGGCTACGAACTGTGGATCCGAGCACCCTGTTGTAGCACTTCGTCCGTACCGCAGGCTCATGCCCGCGCACTGGTCTCCTGCTTCAACCTTGGTACGACTTCCCTGAATAATTTCTCCAGGCTACCTGTCATCTGGGCTGCTCGCAGCCCCGGCGGTACAGCCATGGTGACGATATCGGTGATACCAAAATCACCAATAAAAACCTTAAGCTGCTCGATACACGCATCCACGTTCCCGACGATCCATGTTTGCGGTACCTGTTCACCTGGGTCGCCAAAACCTTCCCCACTTTCTTCATAAAAACGCTCATATAACTGCATACGGTATTTTTCCGCCGCGCGAATTACAGGCCAGTCAGTGTTTCGATCATCAGTAACCAGGATGCTGCGAATAATGCCCACGCGATAATCAGATGGATCACGATCACTTTTCGTCAGCGCATCCAACCACGGGTCAAATGACTCTATCCTTGGACCCTGTGGCAGGAAGTTTGTATTGTAGTGTGCTGCGCGCAGGGCGCCGGCTTCTGACATGGCTGCAATCCACAGAGGTGGACCGCCCTCCTGAACATAACCCGGAGTTATAATTACATCTTCGAACTGATATCGGTTTCCCTGATAGCTGAATCGCTCACCGGTGAAGCAACGCTGGAGAATTTCAATCCCCTCGTTCATAAGGGATACACGACGAGCCACTGGAAGGCCAAACCCACGAAATTCATGAGGAGCGTAACCCATTCCCAACCCTACCTCGGTGCGCCCGCCGGACAGGTTGTCGAGGACCGCCAGGTCTTCCGCAAGACGAATTGGATGATTAAATGGCATCAGGCAGATATCGGTTCCAAACTTTACGTGGCTGGTGACGGAAGCCATTGCGCTTGCAACCGGTATCCAGCTTGGCAGGTAACCGTCATCGACAAAATGGTGTTCTGTAAACCACACCAGGTCAGCACCGATGGTATCGAGCCACTGTACCTGCTCCATAATTTCAGCATACAGGTACTGATCGGAAACACCGGAATCTGGTGGATTTCGAAAATCGTAGCAGACTCCGATACGTAGGTCGGGCATCTTGTGCTCCTCTTTTGGTTTGCCTATTGTTGGTCTACTGCAAACATATCATCAAGGTGCTTATCGTCTAGTGGCTGAGTTAGTCTGGATACCACCCAGGTAGTCGCTACGGAAACGATTTCTCCCATAGCCGAACAGGAAAATGGATTAGACGCTTCGCCCTGCAGCCAAGCAACAATACCAAAAAGGGGTGAGCCAGCAAACCAGTCTGGGTTCAAAATGCCACTGTGCAGTACGACAAATATCACCATGCCAGATGTCAGGCCGGCATAGGCGCCTGTTTTCGTTACCCCGCGCCAAAGTGCGCCCATCACCAGAGGTCCTGCAAATGCAGCCATCATGCCACCGGTTCCGATCCAGACGATAAGGGCGACGTTTTTATCCATCAACATCCATGCCATACCGGCACACAGGATCAGCACGATTACCGTACTCCAGCGACTAATATTCAGAACTCGCCGGTCAACTTCTTCCCTGCTGGGTTGTACTGCTAAACGTGGAATGATGCTGCGGCGATACAAATCATTGGCTACTATCTGTGAAGAGGAAATGACGAGGCCGTCAGCAGTGGACATGATTGCACATAAGATTCCAACACCAACCAGTGCTGCAAGCCAGGTAGGAAATATTTCAATGAACAGCAGCGGCAGCGCCTGATTTGGATTTGAACCTGAGGAAAGTAATGCATCGCCCAGCAGCGCTCGTGCCAGTACGCCACCAAGAACCAGCATGGCCATAATAAGCCCAATGATGAACGCGAGTTTTACGAACTGGCGTTGATCGTTTTCCGATTTAAGCGCCCATAGCTTGTTCCCGATATGTGGTAATAGACCTAATGGTATATGTGCCAGTAGAATGGCTGCAATCGACCACCAGGAATGATAGAGCGGTGTCGCGGGGTTTGTGGCTCCCAGGTGTCTTGGGTCGGATAGTTCAACTTTTTCAAGAACCTCCGTTAAACCGCCTTCAAAACCTGTGCCCAGAAAAAACATCAGGATGACCACAATGCCCAGGAGAAGCATCATTGCGCCCTGTACACCGTCGGTCAGAATATCCGCATGAGCGCCACCCATGGTGACGTAAATCATCAACACAACTGTGGTGATAAAAAGAGCCCAGACATCAGACAAGCCCAGCATGATTTCGAACATTACAAGGCCAGACACCAGCTGTCCTGCCAGGTAAAACAGCAGCATCAGCGAAAATATGGAAACCAGAATCCGAATTCCATCACTCTGATATCGATCACCAAGATATTCCGGGATCGAGCGATTGCCGAAGCGGTTTCCGCTGCCAGCAATCAGGCGCATGGAAATCAACACGCCAAAATACAGACCGATAGGATAGAGGATGTTTCCGAGAACTGCGGGCATCCCCCACTGATAAGCCAGTGCTGGGCTGCCAAGGAAGGTAGCACCGCTTGCGGATGTTGCCGCGAAGGCGAGCGCAAGAAAAAAAGGGCCATAACTGCCGCGCGCAGTGGCAAAGTCGTCGGCGTTTTTGATACGTCGGCTACCAATA
>PBRP01000049.1 GCA_002726655.1 Gammaproteobacteria bacterium | reverse complement strand
CAGTTCCAGCTACACAGCTACGGCTTCAGATGAAAACAGTACTCTCTCCGTCAAGGTTAGCTATGTTGATGATGGTGGTACAAATGAGTCTGTAACCAGTATTACAACATCAGCAGTTGTATCTGCACCGAACTCAGCACCAACCGGTGTTCCCACGATAACCGGAACGGCTCAGGTAGGGCAGGTTTTGTCAGCAGATGCATCACCCATATCTGATACTGATGGTATAGGTACATTCAGTTACGAGTGGCTTAGGAGCGGATCACCAATAAGTGGTGCTACAAGCTCAACCTATACTGCGGTATCAGGTGATATTGGTAGTAACCTCTCCATCAAGGTCAGTTACGTTGATGGTGGTGGCACAAATGAGTCAGTAACCAGCAATACAACATCAGCAGTTGTATCTGCACCTAACTCAGCACCGACTGGTGTTCCCGCGATTACTGGGACGGTTCAGGAAGGACATGTTCTGTCAGCGGACACCTCACCAATATCAGATGCTGATGGCGTTGGTACATTCAGTTACGAGTGGCTTAGAAATGGATCACCTATTAGTGGAGCGAATAGTTCCAGCTATACCGTAACAGCGACGGATGTTGGAAATAAGCTGGCAATCAAAGTCACCTATGTTGATGGGGGTGGCACACATGAGTCTGTTACGAGTGCAGAAACAGGGCCAGTTGCTTCAGCGGGAATCTATCTCGAGGAGCTAGGTCTTTCCTTGTTCTCTGACTTTAACCTGATGGGTGGTGGATTTAATTATATCAATGTCCTGGGTAACGGGATTGATGTTGGAAGTGGTGTCACATTCAGTATTACAGGAAGTGGGACAATCTTTACCAACGATGGGAGCATCATTTTTTATGGTGATTCTGGAGCAACCGATAGCGTCAACACCACGCTCCTGACAATAGGGGAAGGCGTTACCTTTATTAATAATGGGAGGATCGAGGGCACCGGAACATTTGATTATCTAAACGGCACTCTGATTGATAATGGTGCCATCAATGTGGGCAATTCGCCCGGACAACTGACATTTGTTGGGGATCTGATCAGAGGCGAAAGCAGTGTGTCCGAGTTTGAACTGGCAGGTACCCAGGCTGGTGAGAGTTATGACCAGTTGGCGGTTAATGGTACTGCAACCCTGAATGGTCGCGCGCGGGTAACGCTGCTTGATGGATATATGCCGGCACTGGGCTCAACCTTCGTCCTTATCGCCGCAGAGTTATTGAAGGATTCATTTGATACGGTGGAAGGTCTTGATATTTCTAATGCCCAGGTACTGGACCTTGTCTCGACTGACTCAACCATAGAGCTTGTCAGTATTCAGGCCAATCGGGTGGGTACGGATTCAGCAGACATTATTATCGGTTTTGAATCCCAGGATGTAATCGTTGCCGGGGCAGGAGATGATATCGTCGCGATGATCGCGGGTGATGATATCGTTTATACCCAGGCGGGTGATGACCAGGTTTATGTTAATGAACTGCCGAAGCGTATTGATGGGGGTGAAGGGGTTGATGTACTGACTGTTGGTACTTCCGTTGATTTCCGTGAGATTGAAGGCACGGTGCTGGAAAGAATGGAGGTCATATCCCTAAGGGATCTGAAGAGCAGTATTGTCGAGCTGGATGCAGATTCCATTGCGCGGATCGTGGATGGCGATAATGGCTTGACCTCTGTTAACAGCAGCCTCGTGGTCGTCGGTGATGATGGAGACCGGGTGAAGCTGTTTGGGGACTTCGCGGAGAATGGCGAAACTGTACTTAATATCGAAGGTTTTGGGGATACCTCGTTTGCGGTCTATACCCTGGATGATGTCTCGCTGTTTGTAGCAGACAATATGGTGCTTGAGATCTACCAGTCGGATGGCAGCAAGGTAGTAAACAGCAGCTCCATAACCGGTGAAGTCCTTGCTGAGTTTGAAGGCCAGGATGCTGAACCCTTGCCCAACCTGTTGGGAGATATTGCAGGACTGGACTTTTCCATCCTGGAGGGGTTGCAGGTACCAGATTCCATTGGAGGGGCAGGTGTTCCCAACAGCTTGATGGAAGATGTCATTTCTCAGAAAGCGGAAAGTATGGAACAGCTTTTAACTAACCTGGCTGAGAGTCAGCCAAGCCAGGAACACGCGATGGGTTCCATGAATGAAATTTCAGGATTGCTGGCCCCACAAGAACTTTATATGGGTTTTGCTGACAATCTGGCAAAGCTGGAAGGACTGCTCCCGCTGGATGTGGCTGACCCTAACCCTATTGTTTAGATGCTCAAGATGACAGGTTCGACTTAGGCGTATCAAACCTGAGTTTTCAAAGACCGATGATTCTATGAGAACAGGTCAGTCTGGGTATCAGTTGCCTCCCCAAACTCAAGCATAGACGACAACCCGCTCATTCTCCTGACAGATCTTTGCAATGCCTCGGACCAGGTTATGTCGTCTGCATAGATTGCCATTGAATGCCGTGCCCTGGTTACGGCCGTATAGATCAGTTCCCTGGTGAGCAGTTGCTCGGAGGGTGCCGATGTGGGGCGAGGCATTATCAGGGTCACGTGGTTGAACTCTGAACCCTGTGATTTGTGCACAGTCATGGCGAAACAGCTTTCATGGGGTGGAAGCCGTGATGCGAGGTAAAGTCTGATCTCCCCCTGCGGATCCATAAACGCGGTCTTAATCTGGTTGTCCAGGGGATCATTCACGCAGATACCAATGTCACCATTAAAAAGCCCGAGGTTGTAGTCATTCTGCATGATGATAAGGGGGCGACCATGATAAAAAGACTGATCGCTGGCCTTGAGTCCCTTCTCTTCAAGGTATGATTCCATTTCGCTATTGAGTGTTTCAACCCCCAGGTCCCCGTCTCTGACAGGGCAGAGGATGCGGGTTGATTCAAAATTTGAGAGCAGGCTGGCTGCATCAGATTCCGGATCCTGCAACAACATTTCGTATTCAAAGTAGTAGGACGCGATCTCTGGTCGCAATCTGTCAGCCGCCAGCGATTCAAGGTTATATACGCTGACCTCGTCGTCACCACTTGATTGCAGGTGCGGCTCTCCAGACTGAATATTATTTGCGAGTTGCCCGATACCCTGATCCATCGAGAAGCGATAGTTAGTCTCAAAGTGACAAATTGCGTTGGTCAGGCCATGTTGATTTTTTGTTACGGGTAGATCCACTGCCAGCATTTTGTTGGTGAGATCAGCGAATTCCTGGCTGAAGCCAGGGCGATCTCGACAGAGGTCTGCCAGCACGTTTCCTGCTTCGATTGATGGAAGTTGATCAGGATCTCCAAGGAGCAGGAGTCGGGTATCAGCCGGCAGAGCATCCAGCAACCGGTGCATCATGGTGAGGTCTATCATGGAAACTTCGTCGATGACAATAACATCGGCTGTGATCAGGTTATCCCTGTTGTATCGGAAACTCCGGCCGTCGCTGCGCATGCCGAGTAACCGGTGCAGTGTTTGTACCCTTGTAGGAATAGTATCGCGGGTACGTTCAGGCAGTTGCGGCAAGAACTGCAGTATTGATTCCGCCAGCCGCCTTGCAGCTTTGCCCGTTGGTGCCGCCAGCTTGATCACCATTTCAGCATCATTTTCGCGAAGCATGGATATTATTTTTGCTACTGTGCTGGTTTTACCAGTTCCGGGACCACCTGTGATAATCGTCAGCTGTTGAGCCTGAGATTGCAGTGCTGCAATTTGTTGCCAGTTAACCGTGCCACTAGCCTGACCGAAGTATTTTTGCAGCTGATCCTCTAGATGATCATGGAGGGGCAGCGTCCTATTGCATGCTATTAACGCTTGAGCCACACTGGATTCATACTGATAGTAGCGATGCAGGTAAAGTTGATTGCCTCTCAGCACCAGTGGTGTTGGTACCTTGCCGTCACCAACAATAGAAAGGCTGCCCAACTCCTTGATGAGAGCCTTGCCACGTCCAGAAAGGTCGAGGCAGCTTTGCTGCTGTGACAGCGCCTGGCTGAGTTCAGTCACGATATTCTGTACTGTCGCGCTCATGTTCGGTGAATAGCTGCGCATCAGCTCACTGAAAGCCGCATCAATTGGTCTTGTTTCGATCTGGCGATTCAATCTGTTCCACCGAGGGCTTTATCGAACATCCGTAAAAGCTGTTCATCAGGTTTATCAAAAAAGATACCAGCCTGCGTCTTACCATTCATACCCCTGAGAAAGAGATACTGCACACCGCCAAAATGCTTGGCGTATTCATATTCCGGCAGTCTTGAACAAAGGAATCGATTCAGCGCAACGCAATAGATCAGGTACTGGAGGTCATACTGATGATGTGTAACGGCCTGTTCCAGTTCTTTCGCCGCGTAAGACTCTGCCTGATCTCCCAGATAGTTGGATTTGTAGTCGATCAGGTAGTAACGGTCCTGATGGCGGATGATAAGGTCAATCAGGCCAGTCATCATTCCCTGTAACCCGGGGGTCGAAAGACTTCGTGCGGACTGCACATATCCGTTTTCCTGCAGAGCAGCAAGGAAAGTAACATCTGCGTTGAGGGGAAAATGAAATTCCAGTTCATTCAAACGATCTTTCCCGGATATGTCGGTAAGCCTCAGTGATTCATCCTGGGTAATGGGTGTTGACAGTATGTCGTCCAACCAGACCGATAGCACAGGGAGCCACTTGTCCTGATCGTTGCTAATCCCTATCTGCTTAATACACCTCCCACAGGCTTCGTGTCTGGCTTTCTCGCCGGATGAAAAATCGAGGTTTTCAAGCAGGCTGTGTAAAGCGATACCGACCCGGGGACCGCGCGGGAAGGTGAATCGGTTGAATTGCTCAGCTGGTTTCACAATATCGGTTACATCGGCGTCATCATCGGCAAATCCACTAATGTTGACCGGCTCAACAGAATCTTCGCGAGTTCTAATTAGCCTGGTCACGCCCGTATAGCTGTGCAAGCGCCATTGATCATCAATTGCAGGAAGTTCCGGTGGGGGCAGAACCAGCGGCACGGACATGCTGTCTGCCAGGGGTGTAATATCGGTGTCAGTAACGGAACTGATCGAAAATAGTTCTTGTGAATATTGTGCGAGGGTGCCGATTATTTCATCGGGGTCATTCCCGGCATCAACGATATTGAGTAGTCGCGCCAATGCGGATTTAGGGAGTTGACTATGATTGGGTATGCCAAGGCAACAGTGGTGCCTGGCGCGAGTTATAGCGACATACAACAGGCGCATGTCCTCCGCAATACTTTCACGCTGGGCCTGGGCTCGATGATCTGTATCTGCACCAAGTTCGATGCAGGTTTCAAAACCCTGTCCTGTTTCCCTGTGAAAGAGAGCAGGTTCGCCTCGACTGATAGCGCGCCAGAAGCCACCGAAAGGAATATAAACAATGTCGTATTCAAGACCCTTCGCAGCATGCATGGTGACGATTTTTACCAGGTTTTCATCACTTTCCAGGCGCAGTTGACGTTCTTCGCTGGTAACAGTATCCGCGGTAATCCTTTCCCGGGTAAACCACTTCAGCAGGCGATGCATGCCTGGTGCGGCGGCTGACCTTTGCTGCAGTAGCTCTGACAAATGGCGCAGGTTGGTAAGCTGTCGCTCGCCGTCGGCCTGGCCAAGCCATTTTTCTGCAATTTTTCTGGTTATGATGAGGGTCTCAATCATGGGTGCTATGTCCCGGGTCGCCCACAATTGATGATAGTCGATAAATTCCTGGGTCACTTGTTGCTGCAGTATTACATCATGGGACAGTGCCTCAATTTCAGAAATGCTGGATTGCATGAGATGTGTGGCCAACGCAGCCTTTATGGCGCGATCATTGGTGGGTTCGAGCACTGCCTGTAAGATTAGTTTGAGGTCAAGAGCAGTATCCTGCAGGAAAACACTTTCCTGGGTGACATAGACGCTTCGTATACCCCTTTCAGCGAGGGCATCCCTTGCTGCCTGGGCATCATTTTTATCACGAACCAGGAATGCGACCTGGCCAGCGCTGACGGCTGTACCGTTTATAAGCGCTGTATTTTCTGATGCTAATGAAAGTAGCTTTGATACCTGTTCGGCCGCATGCTGCATTGAAAGAGAACGGGCATCATCCTTGCGTAAAGCCTTGCTCTCACCGGTAGTCAGGAACAGGGAGAAGGGCTTCTGCTGGCTGCCATCAACGGTGAAAGATAGCGATGCGGCCTGCTCAGATGGGTCTACCTTCAAGAAGGGTATGTCCATATCATTGTCAAAGATCTGCCGCCTTGCAAAGAGGGTATTTACCGCATCTACCAGACCTTCCGATGAACGCCAGTTTGTATTGAGTGAATACAGATTGTCCCCTGTATCTCTTTTCGCATTGATGTAGGTATAGACATCCGCGCCACGAAACTGATAAATAGCCTGCTTAGGGTCTCCAATAAGGAAAAGGCTTTGTGGGCCCGGACCAGCGTAGACGGCCTTGAAAATACCGTATTGAATATCGTCAGTATCTTGAAACTCATCGACCATGGCACAGGGGTATCGATTTGCCAGCTCCCTTGCGAATGTCTGATCGTTGGTGACAGCCTGGTACAGTTGCATTAGCAGGTCATCAAGGGTCAGTTGATTGGTATCCGCCTTGTATCTGCTGAGGTTCTCGGCCACTTTTCTGGTGACCTGCTGCCATAGACTTGACTTGATCGCCTCCATCACACCCTTAGCTTGATATACCGCGTCTATCAGTTTTAGGCAGGGATGGTCAGGTACTAACTTTCCTGCACGAATGGAATCGGCCAAAACATCTGCAGACCAGTATTCCCAGAGCAAGTCTTCAGCGTCGTTGGCATTTTCATCCCGGCAGAAGCGGGTCATATCATCCAGTCTTTTTACACATTTCCTGTTTGCCTTGAATCCGGCATTCCTGATGATTCCCGGCAGATCATCTTCAAGCCACAGGCGCTTTACCTCCAGAATATTATCTAAAAGGGTTTCCTCGCCAGGCTTGACGTCACGCGCCGCGGGCAGCATCGTGACCTGATGGCGAAACAAGAATCCCTTGGTGGCCGCTAACAATGTTTCAGGGTCTGACCAAAGGCCGAGTGCAATATTTCGCCTGAAAGCAGGGAGCGTCAGGATCGCCTGACGAAAGCAATCTGCTGCCGCCATTTCCAGCAACTGGTCACGATCTCCATCGAGGTCCTGGTCGAACAATACGCCTGTTTCAAAGCTCTGCTGGTATAGAACCCGTGCGCAGAATCCATGAATAGTAAAGATTGCAGCTTCATCCATGAGCTGAATTGCGGCGGCGAGTAAACGTGTGTCACGGTGACTATCATCACTCGTGGCAATCAGGTGCTCCAGGAATCTGTCATCGGACTGACCAGACTGGAACGCCAATTTTGCCTCTACGAGCCTTTTGCGAATCCTGTTCCGCAGTTCTTCTGTTGCTGCCCTTGTAAAGGTCAGTACAAGAATCTCATTCACTAGTAACGGGCGTTTGCCACTAGTGCCGCGCCCAAGCAACAGGCGTAAATACAAACTTGTAATAGTGTAGGTCTTGCCGGTGCCGGCACTGGCTTCAATCAGTTGCTGTGCTTCCAGCGGGAAATTTTCTGGCTGAAGGATATTCATCAGTTGTGCCAGTGGGGTAGCATGGCGCCGTAGACCTGCTGGGCGCGGGCAATGAAGTCGTCATCCAGGTCCTGTGGCAGGCTGAAAAGCCTGCTCCAGTAGATATCATTGCCCTCGGCAAATTCACTGCTATTCCACATTCGGCATGCCGCATCCGTTGCTTTGGTAATATTTTCGGACTTTTGCATTGCCTCAAAAAAACTGAAGCTTGCCTCTGGAGGAAAGCAGAGCGGTGAAATGAGACCCTGGTTATAGAGGCCCGCAAGGTACTCAAGGTGGCTAAGGGCCTCATCCCTTGGAAGGGGTAGAAAGCGCCCGGTCTCGGCCTGGCCTGTTCCGCCTGAACCCTTGCCCCGTGAAATTGATATGGTTTCGATATCCCTGCCCGCTGCATTGGCGAACAGGTGCTTGATCCAGATTTCCAGCAGTTGTCTTTTCCTGAGGGTTCCACCGCGATAATGCAGGACGAAGGTTGCTCCAACGTTGTCTAGATGGCCCTCCAGTGCTGTCCCGGAAAGCTGGATGCTGCCACGGAAATTTTCACCAGCCTGTTCGAGATACGCTGCAAGCGTATCCCAGATGCCCATGGCATGTTGTAGTTCCCTGTCCAGTTGGGTCCTGCCGCTGGCACCATCCATGACCAGGCCAGATGCAACCATTTCATCTTTCCAGTCCTGAATACTTTCACCCTTCACCAGGACCTGTAGTGCAGACTCCGACAGTTTATAGCGTGCAAGGCCATCGAGGGTGAAGGATTCAGAATCCTTCAGGTCAATCTCGTCTTCGGAAAAGTAGACCCCCAGCCGCTGCTGAAGGTAGTACTTGCCACTATGCCGGAAGAAGCTTGTAAGCTGGTTTACTGATTCAAGCGCTAGCTCCTCTGGTATTTCGAGGTCGCTATCAACAAAGGGTGTTGTATTCCCTTCCCCCTGCAATGCATCGTACCAGTGCTTTTGGAAGGAAGTGAGATTGGCGTTGGAGAAGTAGCGCCGGCTAAATGGCTGTAACGGATGTCTGGTGACATTTACGGATTCAAATACCTGGTCTGTGTAATCAAGGAGCTCGCTAACAACAATAGAAGGGGGTTTTTCCTTGTTGTCCTGCCGCGCATTTCCTTCATAGCTTACATAAAATACTTCTCTCGCTGAGAGCATGGCTTCCAGGAATAAATAACGATCATCCAGCCGCCGAGAGCGGTCTCCTTTTCTCGCTCCCTCAACCGACATTAGATCGAAGGAGGTAGGGCGGTCTTCTCTCGGGTATTCCCCGTCATTCATGCCCAGGAGGCATACAACCTTGAACGGAATGCTTCGCATTGGAACCAGCGTGGCAAAAGTGATGCCACCGGAAACGAATCCCATGGATGAATGGGTGAGTGCCAATTGCTGGTTAACCCAGTAGCGAATCAACTGGCCGGAGATGTTGCCAGTAAAATCACATACATGGGTATTATCAACGAGTTTCTGCATTAAGCCCTGAATCATTGACAGATCCAGCGTCTCATCGTCAAGTGGAAGGAACAGTTCTGAAAGCAGTTCGTTCACCGCTTCCTGCCATTCTCGTGCAGGTTTGGGTATGGTCAGCAATTGCCTGAAGTCACCGATCAAGCGAATGATGAAGCAGAGCCTGCCCAGTAGTTCAGTGTCTCCGGACGCAACGTCCAGGGGAAAGTTGCCCGCAAAAGTGCCGCTGCTGGTATCCATTGCCATGCCAAGCAATAGGCGATCCAACCCGAATCGCCAGGTGTTTTGATGGCTGGCCGGGACCTGCCACCTGTCCGCTTTTGTGCGGCCATCCATCTCCCAGCGGATTCCGGCAGCATCAATCCAATAGGCAATCGTGTTGAGCTCATCTTCTCCGAGGTTGAACTTCCTGGCGATTGCCGGTACCTCCAGAAAATCCATCACTTCAATGCTGGTCAGCCTTGATTGTGGTAATTCAAGCAGTTTGCAGAAACTGCCAACCAGGGCTGATTGCTGCATGATCGAGCGATCGGTAATGCCATAGTGGATATGTTGTTTGAATACCGAGTGGATAAAGGGAGTGTAGTCAGCAACATTGGGTGTCATAACGATCACATCGGCAGGCCTAATAGACTGGTTGGCGCTAAACAGGAGCAATAGTTGATCGTAGAGTATTTCGACTTCTCTCAGCTTGCTGTGGCAACTATGTAGCTGGATACTCGAGTCTTCATTGCTCAGTTTAACTTTCTTCAGTTTATCTGTGCTCCCGAACTGACCACCTAACTCAAGATTCAGGATGTCGTTCTGCATGAAGCCGAGCGCCGTATCGACAGATGTTGGAATGAATGCATCAAATGAGTTAACTTCATCGGACTCGAGTATCAGTTCCAGAAAGTCTCTACCCTGCTTTCCCATTGCCGCCAGAAGCGGGTTGCCCACTTCGAGATAGTCCTCGTCTTCGAGTTGTCCACTTTTACCGATTAGGTTTCTAATAGATCTTTTTGCATTATCCTTTGCCGAAACAATATCTCCCCAGTAGTGACAGCAGGGGTTCATAAAGTAGATATCCACATCCAGGTGAGCAGACAGGGCACGAAAGGTATCAAGGTGCATCTGTGGCAGTGACGAGAGGCCAAATAGTGAGATATGACCAGGCAACCGGTCTGGCCTAGCAAGAGCTTCCAACTGCTTTAACAGGCTTAGGTGCAATCTTGCCCGATGCTGATCCCTTAACTCGGGGTAAACCTGCAAGAGGGACAGCCAGAGCCGCATCTGCCAGGGGTGCGCGCTGCTGGTGATGAGCGTATTGTTGCTTTCCCATGCCAGCAACCACTCGGGGCGATAAACAAGGTACTGGTCGAACAGTCCTGCAATCTCATTGGCAAGCTGGAATGTACGCAGGTCCCTGTCACCGGGAACATCGAGATAACGCCTGATGCTGTCGAATTCAGGATCACGCTGCTCGGGCAAAATAGACATGACCCGCCAGGTTAGAAGCTCTTTATCCATTGGGGACTGTTTGGCTTGACCGAGCAGGTCACGATACAAACTCCAGATGTAATCCGCAGGCAACTTGCAGTCCAGGTTGGCAGATATACCCTGGGTCTCTGCCAGTTGTAGCTTTAACCATTGGCCTGTGCCGTGGCTTTGGACTATAACTGTCCTGGCGGTGAATGGGTCTGTGTCAACGACTTGGCTGCGCTCGCAAAATAAACTGGTCAGAGCAGACAAGTCGTTGGACTGGAAGAATTGCAGCATTGGTAAATAGGGAATTAAAGAGTCACATCCTAACTGACAGCAACGACGGAAGGAACATACACCGGCGCTCGTTGTGCAGCGGACACAAACTGCATATGAGCCGGCAAATCAGAAGTTCTGCTGTCAATTAATTGGCACCGAACATGGCTTTTCATTTGTTAGCGGGGCGAAAGCACTGTTTCCTGCCTTAATATGCCCGCTGTCCGCCTGCATTTGGTGAATCCGAGCCCCGTTCTCATCTATGTCCTTCTGGCACATTAGTTGCTAGTCCTTCGATACCGGAATAGGAATAGGAATAGAAATCCTCCATGAGAACCAGAGAAGAATTGTGCCGCTAAAGGGGCAGAGCCTGACGTGGCTGATTGCTCTTTTCCTGTTAAGTGTAGCCGGGGCGGTGCAGGCAGGTGAACGCACGCCCATTAAAGCCATCTACATTCCCGTTGCAGATCACTATGCCGGGATTGTCGCGTATGAGAAATACCGAAACGAAATGCAGTATGCTGACTACCAGATCGAGAGAATGAAGAGCTGGCCCCTGCTGCGAGCCTACTTTGAGACGGGAGAGGTGGACCTTGCTTTTGTCATGGGTCCGCTTGCGATGGACATGTTCCTTGAGCAGGAGAACTTCCGCTGGGTTGGGCTTATGCACCGTGACGGTAATGCGCTGGCGATAAACGACAAGCTCAACGTCGATGTAAGACTTCATTTAGATCGTTCTCGCCGCAAGCCCGATCCAGCTGTCGCCAAGGCCCTGGTCAAAGCCAAAGAGGAAACCGGGCGTCCTGTCCTTGTCGGTGTTCCGCATCTTAAGGCAACACACACGGTGGTACTCTACAAATATCTCAAGGAGCAAAACCTGCGTCTGGGTCTGGATTCGTCTGCGGCAACTGATGTCATGGCGATCCAGGTAGCGCCACTAAAATCCCCTTCTTTCCTCAGAAAGAACAATGGTCGGGGAATAGGTGCGGCTTTTGAGCAGTCACTGCCCTGGGCTGATGTCGTTGAAACCCAAGGTTATGGGCACGTGGCCTGGTACTCGAAAGATGTTCTGATATGGCCACCCTACGGTCATGTTGAGTGCATCATTGTTGCTACCGATGCAGCAATTGCCAGCAAGCGTAAAGCAGTACATGAAGTCATAGATTATATCCACAGGGCTGGTCAGGATCTGGAGGAAGCACGTAGTAAATCAGGGCCCGCAATGGAGGCCATTTCCAAAATGATTCGTCATCACATCCCGGAGCACAACGAGGAGGCCATCGCGCAAAGTCTTCGCACCGATCTGAATGTGATCAACTATCGACATCTCAATGTAGACAAAGCTGGTCTCAGGCAGATTATGGATCTCGCCGTTGAAGGGGGGATCATCAAGGAGCCTATCAACATTGATGATTTTGCAGATGACACTTTTGCCAGCAGGATAAAGCAACAATGACTTGTTCCTCATGAACCAGATGGCTTCCATTGAAGTGGATTTTCAGACAAATAGCTGGAAATCTCCGATCAGCCAGGGACTGAACAGAACCCTGATAGGATGGTTTCTGTTTCTGGCACTATTGCCATTTGCGCTGGTCAGTGGCTTTGTTTACTTGCAGGCTAAGGATACCCTGGAACATTCTACATTTGCCTCACTCGAGGCGAGCGTTCAGCAAAGAAAGAGGTTTGTGGATAACTGGTTTCATTATCGTTTTCTTGACCTGGAAGCTCAGTCCACCAATCTGAAGAATTTTCGTTTTATGGAAGATCTAAAACTCGCATTCGAGGAAAGCGGAAAGCCGGTGGGCGAGTTTGTAGGCAGTTATAGTTGGACTAAGATTGCAGAGGATCAGGCTTCTGATCTCTATTCTTTCCGTCGCACTTACGGATACTATGATGCATTTCTCATAGACCTGAACGGGAATATATTGTTTACCGTGCGTGCTGAAGCGGATCTGGGCACTAACCTGTTTCACGGTCCCTATTCGACCACGTTGTTCGCGAAAGCCGCAAAAAGCAGCTTGCAATCAGGGAAGAGCACCTTCTCTGATTACGAATTCTACGCACCTTCTGCGAATGAAGCGGCTGGCTTTCTGGTGTCACCCATTGTTGATGATATGGGCGAGAAAATTGGTCTGTTCGCCCTTCAGCTTCCGCATCATCTCATTGATGAAAACATGCGACGGAAGGTACCGCTCGGTAAAACCGTTGAAATCTACCTGATTGGAGTGGATGGGGTTGCCCGCTCCAATTCTGTATTGAAGCATGAGGGAATGGTATTGAAACGATCCATCGAAACCGAGCAGGTACAGAAATGGCGTGAACGGCTCGTTAACCGTGAGCTGGATCAAAAACGGTATGCTGAACCAGATCCCATGGTCTATGCCGGACCCAACAACAGTATGGTGCTGGGCGTTATGCGCACAATCCAGATTGGAGATGTTATATGGGGGCTCGTGGCTGAGGTGGAAGAGCGTGAAGCCCTGATCGAAGTGAATCAACTGCGTTTTGTTTTCACATTTCTAATCCTGGTAACAATAATAGTTGTGCTTATCGTCTCTATCTCTATAGCACATCGCATAGTCGAACCGTTGCACCTTCTTTCCAGAATCACAAGAAGGGTTGCACAGGGGAGCTATGATGAAGTGATTCCTGATGATTACGACAACGAGATTGGTGAGCTGGCGACAAGTTTTGACAATATGCTGGAAGCATTGCGCATCGCACATGTCAAGGGTGAAGCGGAAGATTGGATGAACAGTGGTGCCCTGGGGCTAGCAGATGTGCTGAGGGGCGATCGGAATGTTACAACCCTCTCACAGCATGCGGTATCTTTTTTGTGCAACTACACGGGTGCAAAAATGGCGAGCGCTTACCTGATGGAACCAGATGGTGAGACGCTTAAACTGATTGCTGCCTATGCATTTGACAAGTTCAGGTCCCCGGGAGACCAGATACGTGTTGGTGAAGGGTTAGCCGGGCAGGTTGTTATTGAAAAGGAAATGATCGTCCTTTCTGATGTGCCTGAAGACTACACGCGTATTAGTTCAGCACTAGGCAGCGCGTTACCGAAAAAAATTATTGCAGCACCTCTTCTCAATGATGAAGAGGTTATCGGTGTCATTGAGTTTGCCTGGTCTGAGGATCTTCCAGACACGCGGGTGACCTTTCTTCGCGATGCGCTTGAAGACCTGGCCGGTGCGATCGCCCAGGCTTTGATGCAGGACTCAGTACTTCAAAGTGAAGTCAAAACACGCTCAATAGTCGAGACAGCAACTGACAGTATCGTGACAGTTGATGAGTATGGAATCATTCAGTCCGCCAACAAATCAACAGAGGCGATATTTGGCTACAGGACTGATGAACTGATAGGTAAAAATGTTGCAATTTTTGCCCCCGATCTTGGCGAGACTGGAATGAGTGAAGATATTGACCCATTCACCCGAATTGATGCTTCTATGGATATAGGTGTCCGGGGGGAAGTAAATGTCAGGCGCAAAGATGGTTCGGTGTTCCCGGCGCTTCTTAGTGTCGGAGAGGCGAGGATTGCGAGCCAGACCACTTATCATGGCTTTTTCCAGGATATCAGTACGCAGAAAAAAGCAGAAGAAGAAATCACGAATAGAAACGACCGCCTCGAAGTCCAAACTGCTGCCTTGCGATCTTCGCGGGAGCAACTAGCAGTGCAACAGGAGGAATTAAGGCAAACCAACGAGGAGCTTGTTGGCCAGTCGCAAAGAATCGAGCGCCAGAATGTAGAATTGATGGAAGCCCAGAGAGGACTTGAGGAAAGAGCCAGTGAGCTAGAACTGGTGAGTCAATACAAATCGGAATTCCTGGCCAACATGTCTCACGAATTGCGCACACCTCTGAATAGTCTCCTGGTTTTATCTCAGCTGCTCAGTGCGAATAAGGAAGGTAACCTTAGTGAAAAACAGATTGAATCCATAAAGACTATTCATGCGGGCGGAAAAGATCTGCTTAAATTGATCAATGACATTCTTGACTTGTCCAAGGTAGAAGCCGGAATGGTTGAATATGTTGTTGAAAGTATCAATCTTGAGGCTATTGCCGATGGCGTGAAGCGCCAGTTTCAACCTACCGCGCAGGATCAGGGCCTGAATATGATCGTTGAGGTTGCACCAGAATTGCCTGCTTTAGTGCATACGGATCATCAACGGGTGACGCAGATTCTAAGGAACCTGATGTCCAATGCCATCAAGTTCACGGCCGAGGGTGGAACGGTGAGATTTAGTATCTCGAGACCGAAACCTGATGATGCCAACAGGGCCGGGCTGGTCGCGGATAGCTGTATTGCTTTCGGGGTCGCGGATACAGGTGTGGGTATCGCAAGCGATAAGCAGGGAGAGGTTTTTGAGGCTTTTGTGCAGGCAGACAGCAGTACCAGTAGGAAATTTGGTGGAACAGGGCTCGGCTTGTCCATTTCGAAACAATTTGCCGAGGCCCTTGGCGGAGAAATAGTGATGGAAAGTGTCGAGCAGGAAGGAAGCATATTTACGCTCCTCCTGCCTGAGTCAGCGCCGGATGACTTGCAGTGTAAACCTGTTAGTAAGCAGACGCCGGGTGTTGAATCTGCCAGTAGCGGGGTTGTGGAAGAGGATGAGGAGCCCGACAATCTTGACAGTGTACGTGATGATCGGCGTGAAATAGAAAAGGGAGACAAGAGTCTGCTTGTCATTGAGGATGACGTAAAATTTGCAAGGATCCTGGTTGACCTTGCACGTGAGAAAAAATTCAAGTGCATCATAGCAGGAGATGGGGAGACAGGGCTGCATTATGCTGACTACTACGAACCGAGTGCGATAATCCTGGATATTCAACTTCCCGGCCTGGATGGCTGGACGGTGATTGATCGTTTGAAAGACAGTTCCACTACACGCCATATACCAGTGCACATTATGTCGGTGATGGAGAATGCAGGCGATGCGATGCGGCTTGGAGCTGTAGGGGTTCTGAACAAACCCGTGGAGTTGGATCAAATCAAAGAAGCTCTGGCAGGGCTTGAGCATAAGATCGAGCATCTCGTCAAAAACCTGATGATTGTCACGGCTGACGAGGAAACTGGTGAAGAAATACTGGAACTCATCGGAGCCAGTGACGTAGAGAGCATCATCGTTAAAGATGGTGCAGAGGCTAGCCGCCTTCTAGGCGAGGCAGAATATGACTGCCTTGTTATACATCCTCCACTTTCCGATATGGAAACAAACAGTTTCTTCAAACTGATGAAAGAGAATCCAGTGAGCAGGCGTGTCCCCGTTGTCTTGTATTCGGGAGATGGTGCAGCTCCTATTCCTCTGGATGATGATCTGCTTATACGCTCAGTAAAATCCCCAGGGCGCCTGCTCGATGAGACGACACTATTTCTGCATCGAGTTGAGGCACAACTGCCGGATAAGCAGCGTGACCTGTTAAAGCTGGTGCATGACAAGGAATCAATCCTGAGTGGGAAGAAGGTACTGCTGACTGATGATGATATGCGTAACGTTTTTGCCCTGTCCGCTGTTCTTGAAGATAAGGGGCTCAAAATTATTGTTGCCAAGAATGGAAAGGAAGCGCTGGAGAAACTGGAGCTGAATTCGGATATTGATGTTGTACTGATGGACATCATGATGCCCGAAATGGATGGCTACGAGGCAACACGTCGCATACGGCAACAGGACCAGTATGCGGAGTTGCCCATCATTGCGCTGACTGCCAACGCCATGAGTGGCGACAGGAAGAAATGTATTGATGCGGGTGCCAGTGACTATTTATCTAAACCTGTCGATCTTGAGAAGCTGACATCGCTGCTGCGGGTATGGCTTTACAAATAGAAAGAGGTGAAACCGATGACTATGCAAACCAACCTAGACAATGAGAGCCTGGAGATTCGGCTGCTTTTGGAGGCCATTTATCTCAAATATGGTTATGATTTCCGTGGTTACGCCCAATCGACCCTTAGAAACAGCCTGCAGCGACAAAAAGCAGCGGCAGGGCTGCCAAGTATTTCTGCCATGCAGCACCTGATGTTGAATGATCTAGTGTTTTTTGAATCAATGCTGATGGACTTTACGGTCAATGTTACCACCATGTTTAGAGACCCATCATTTTTCACCAGCGTGCGAAGTGATATCCTACCCGGACTTCGCGAGAGAACGCCCCTTAAGGTATGGTCTGCGGGGTGCTCTACCGGCGAAGAAGTATATTCGCTGGCTATCATGTTACATGAGGCCGGAATTTATGATCGTGCCCGGATATATGCCACAGACATAGATCAGGTTGCGCTACACAAAGCATCCCTTGGTGTGTATCCCATTGACCGTATGCAGGAATATTCGCACAACTATCGCGGTGCGGGTGGGGAACATTCGTTCGTTGACTATTTCTGTGCTGATGATCACCTGGTGATGATGAGTGAAATGTTAAAGCGTAATATTGTCTTTTCTGATCACAACCTGGTATCTGATGCTGTATTCGGGGAAATGGATCTTATTGTCTGCAGAAATGTGCTCATCTATTTCGATCAGGAATTGCAGACCCGGGTACTGCAACTACTGCGTAGCAGTCTGCGGCCCGGTGGCTTCCTTTGCCTGGGGTCCAGCGAAAGTGTGAAACTAAGAGACTTTGACCCCTATTTTGAGGAAGTTTCAGGGGTGGAGCGTATTTACAAAAGGGTCGAATGCAAGCGCGCAGAGCTGCGCCTTGTAGATTGCCAACGGGCTTGATCGCAGAGGAGATGTAGTGGAAAAGCAAAGTGTTCTTTTGGTAGATGACCATCCAGAGAATCTGGTGGTGTTGGAACAGTCCCTTGATGGCCTTGGCCTTGATTTGATCAAGGCTACATCAGGCAATGATGCACTGGCGATCGTGCTGGAAAGGGATCTTGCTCTGGTTCTTCTTGACGTCCAGATGCCTGGTATGGACGGATATGAGATGGCAGAACTTATGCGGCAATTTGATAAGAGCAAATATATTCCAATTATCTTTGTTACTGCTATCGATGGGACCGATCAGCAAGTATTTAAGGGATATGAGTCGGGAGCGGTCGATTTCCTGTTCAAGCCCATTGTCCCGGAAATTCTCAGAAGCAAGGTTTCTGTTTTTGCTGACCTTCATCGACAGAAGCTTCTTATTGAACAGCAGGTGGAAGAGATCAAGACGTTGCGTGGTATTTTACCGGTTTGTTCGCACTGCAAGAAAGTCAGGAACGATCTTGGCGGTTGGGATGATCTTGAGGTTTACGTGCGATAGCATAGCGAGGCGACCTTTAGTCATGGTATTTGTGACCCGTGCCTGGAGGAGCACTACCCTGACCTGGATCTGGACGTGGATATTGATGTTGATTTTTGTGAACAGAAGGGAACATCCGGCTGAGTACAGGTTGCTGAATCGGTTGAGAATGAGAAACGAAAGCAGTGAGGTGCTGACAATTCATGAAGGTAGGTGATCCTGCGGCAGGCGACCCTGCTGCTGCCGTAAGCGTTCTTGAAGGTGAGTCTGAGAAGTTTGCAGTACCCTTTACTGAGGGGGTGATGGTTTTCAGGCGATGGTCCTGCCCTGAACCGGGTCGTGAGACAATCCTTTTAGTTCATGGCGGCTCTGGCTCCTGGAGTCACTGGTACCGGAATATCGAATACCTGAGGAAGCGATTCGATGTCTTTGCGGTTGACCTGCCAGGGCTGGGGGACACATCGGCGCTGGCAGCCGGCTATTGTGCTGAAGACGCAGCTTCAGCTGTGAGTCATGGCCTTGAGTCCATGGGTGAACTATCTATGAGTGCACTTTCCATGAGTGCACGTGGGGCTTTTCACCTGGTGGCATTTTCCTGGGGCTGCGTTGTGGCATCACAACTGGCAAGGTCACACTCTCTGAAATCTCTCATGTTGATTGGTCCTGCCGCCGTGGGTGATGTTCTGCGCAGGGATCTGATAAAACCGCTGATTCGACGAACCAAAGATATGACAGAAGCGGAAGTTTTCGCTGCAAACAAAGAAAATCTGGCGCGATTGATGATATATAATCGAGAAGAAATCGATGATCTTGCTGTTTACCTGCAAACGATCAATACAAATCGTTCTCGATTTAACAGTGCACAATTTGCGACTTCATCCCTTGTATTGGATGGCGTGAAGGCGATAGCCACGCCTCTTAAGGTTATGTATGGTGATCATGATGCAGCCGCGGGGGGATTGGCAGGTATCGAATCCAGGCGAGAGTTATTTCAAGCCGCAAGACCAGATACGGTATTTGAAATTATTCCTGATGCCGGGCACTGGCTGCAGTACGAACAAAGTGAAGTCTTTAACAAGAAGTGTAAACAGTGGGTTGAGCAACATGCCTGACAGTAAATGGAGAGGGGAATAGGGATGCGAGGTATCCAGGTTTTTTTAGATAGTCTCAAGGCGTACGGGGTCAACAGCATATTTGGCAATCCAGGGACGACGGAGAATCCGCTCCTGGACAATCTGGCAGATTACCCGAATCTGAACTATTACGTGGCCCTGCATGAAGGTGTGGCAGTGGGTGCGGCAAGTTTCTATGCGCAAGCCAGTGGTATTACGGGTGTGGCCAATCTCCATGTGGCTCCCGGGCTGGGCAATGCCATCGGCATGATGTATGGGGCATTAAAAGCAAACTCTCCGATTATTGTTACTGCCGGCCAGCAGGATAATCGTATGATCCATCGTGCGCCCATCCTGGGGCATGACCTTGTAGGTATGGCGGCACCCGTGACCAAGTGGAGTGTTCAGCCCCAATCTGCAGATGACGTATCCGCAACCATGCGTGAGGCATTTAGAATTGCTAACGAACCGCCTATGGGGCCTGTATTTGTCGCCTTGCCCATCAATGTAATGGAGCAGGAAACTGAACTGGCTGCAACCGTATCCGGTGACCTCTATTTGAATCACGACGCTGCCCCGGAGGGGATTGCATTGATCACTGATCTGCTCCTTGGCGCCAGCAACCCGGCTATCATCGCCGGTGATGATGTGGCAGTCAGTGGTGCCTGCGCGCAGTTGGTGAAATTAGCGGAAACCATTGGTGCTGCTGTATTTTATGAAGGCCTTCATGCTCAAGTCAGCTTTCCCAGCCGGCATCCAAACAATAAGGGGCGCATCGCTTTTGAAGCAGGCAATATGCGGCGGCAACTGGGTGGCTTCGATCTGATCCTGCTGACAGATGGTTCCTTCTTTGAAGAAATCTGGTTTGATGAGGGTAGTCCTGTACCAGAGGGGGCAAAAGTCATTCAGATTGGCAATTCTGTCAGAGGCCTCGCCCAAAGAGTGCCCCTGGAACTAGGGGTGTTGGGCAACCTGCCTTCAACCCTTGAAAAGATCCTGTCGGGGTTGGGCGATAGAATCAGCGATGACTTTATTGTAGCAGCAGGGGAGCGTAACGCCGGGCTTCAATCCGGCTGGAACGATATGTCAGACGCTCGTATAGGCAGTCTAAAAAGACAGTGGGATGCTGATCCTATGACACCAGCAAGGGCACTCCATGAAATAGCTGAGGTCGTCCCTGATGATGTCGTCATCGTCGATGAGTCTATCACTGCATCCATTGAAGTGGGCCTTGGTTTTAACTTCGAGGCGCCTGGTGACTACTTCGGTGGTCGTGGTGGTGGAATTGGTCAGGGTCTGGCCGGTGTGATCGGCGTCAAGGTTGCCTGTCCTGAGCGGCCTGTAGTAGCTATTTCAGGGGACGGTTCTGCCATGTACAGTATCCAGGCATTGTGGACAGCCGTACATCACCAACTGCCGATCGTCTTCATCATACTCTCAAACCGGGAATACCGGGTGTTGAAGCATAACCTGGATACCTACCGACAGCGCTTTGATGTGCAGTCAAACAGGCCTTATCCCCACATGGACCTGACCGGCCCGACATTGAACTTTGTCGATATGGCAAAGGGTATGGGGATGGAAGGCATACGTGTTGAAAAAGCTGAGGATGTCGGTGCTGCGCTCGAAAGCGGATTAGCTTCGGGTAACCCCTATCTGATTGAGGTGGTTGTTTCAGGCAAGGTGTAGGTAGCGATATCAAAAGACTCTATCTCGTCAGAAGTTTTGCTCTGCGGCATTTTGAACCCAACAGGCCTGCGACTTCAGCAAACCTATGATTTCAGAAAGCTTATGATCTCAGTCAATTGGCCATTTAGCCCCAAAAAACTGCCATTTTTTTATGGCTGGGTTGTATGGGTTATCAGTACTCTTGGCTTCCTATTCAGTATTCCCGGTCAAACCATGGGTATGGCTGTCAAAGAACGCTCGAGGGCTGGATCAATACCGACCAAGGATCAAAAACCCTTTCTTATTTGGGACCTTTTCGAGCCGCCCACCTCCCGACTT
>PBRP01000048.1 GCA_002726655.1 Gammaproteobacteria bacterium | reverse complement strand
GTGGCGGGATGCGGAGCGGTGAAGCTCCGATCCCAAGCGCAAGACGCGGCACCCCATGATCACCTTTATGTTTTCACGCTCAGTCAGCTTACTGGTGATTCTCAATACATCGCTTGCGGGGGTAGCAAAATCCGCATCCACATAGCCGACAAAAGATGCGCCCGACTTGATCACCTGAAGCATGCCCACGCGTACGGCTTCAGCCTTGCCAACGTTTATTTTCAGGGATAGTAATTTGATCCGTTTTGGGGATTGCTGGATAAGATTCGCTATTACTTTTCCTGTCTGATCTGTTGAGCCATCGTCTACAAACAGCAAATTCATTCTGGGTTCGTCGAGCAGGTCTGAAATCTGCTGGAGATCCAGCCGGGTTTCCTCGTTGTAGCAGGGTATTACTGCTACTATTTGACCGTTGAATTCATTCACCTTAGATCGCTCGTTAGTTGCAATAGTATAATGTGTGTTCGTTGCTGGCCCTAATTATTTCACATGAGTTGGGAACCTTCCAGTCCAGTGCGTCTGGTAGAACAACGTAGGCGGGGAAATTCAGCCGATCAAAAGAGGCAGTAAACCTGACTTGTCCGGCACTGTAGAATTCCGCAGAAAACCTTCTCCCCCCTATATAGAAAAGCGGTGCGTCCTGGGGGTGCAATTGAAATGCCTCGATGATGGGCTTTTGATTTCTTCTTTTGTTGTACCAGGTTTCAGATATCAGTGCCGTGGAAAATTTCATGGCTGGTATCAGCAGCGCCATTATCACTACGCAGGATGCGATGAGGTTCTTCTTGGTACTGTTGGCATGGACCGCCAGTACAGCTTTAGCAACCAGTAGACACAGGGCAGGTAACGCCGGCATGTAGTAAGACGAAAGCAGGTTGCTGGCGAGAGAAAAAACCAAGATAGGAGAAAGTGCCCAAAAGATCAGGAAGTACCAGCGGTCATCAGTTACTGTCTGCCGAATATCAGACCAGCGGGGTTTGATCATGGGGATAAAGGCAAGCAGCAGGAGAGACCAGGGTAAAAGCCCGTCCAGAGCATATAGGCTGATGATACCCTTGGGTCTTCCATGTCCAGCCCCGTATTTGTCTCCTGCCCAACCGGATACCACAAATCTTTCGAAGTGCTCGCCAACGATGAAATACTGCAAAAACCCGGGGGACCGGCTCTCCATCAGGAGATACCAGGGAAGGGTGATAACGACCGTTATCAGCAGACCCAGCAGTAATCGCCGGTCGAACAGGAAAGTGAAAAGTTGTGCCTTCAATACTAACCAGATAAATATTGGTATACCGATCAGGACGACCGCGATAATACCCTTGGACAGCAAACCAAGCGCCATACCGACAAAGCCCAGGAAGTAGGCGGCGCTCTTGCCGTTAATATACCCTTGCCAGAATCCGTAAACAGCCAGACTAACGGCGAACATGAGATATGGGTCAGTCGTGACGTCCCCGGTGGCCGTGTATCCGAGTTTTGAGCTGACAAATAGAAGTGCAGCGAGACTGCCGAGCATCCGGTCGGGCTTTGCCCACGAATAAATAATAAACGCCGTGCCAACACCACATAACCATGCGGGAAATCGGGCACCGAATGAGTTTGTGCCAAATATATCCATGGATACTGCAGCGAGCCAGAAGGCCAGGGGAGGCTTGCCCCAGAATGGTTCTTCATAGGTGTACATAGGCACAACCCAGTCGCCAAGTTGCAGCATTTTTCTGGCGATTTCCGCATAGCGGGCTTCGGTTGTATCCATGATCGGGTAAAGTCCGAGACCGGCCAGGCGCATGGCAAGGATAAGCGCAACCAGCAACAGAATTTGTGCTGATGGGCTGTTGATGAAGTTTTGCCAGCGCTCACCCATTGGCTAGCGGGCTCCCGCTTTTGGGGGCTTAAGAGAATGTCGTCTGGTGAGAGCCATTTAGAATGGGTAGCGAAGAAAATGATCGCGAAGGATGGATTGTCTCACAAGCTATTGCAATACCCGGGAATATGAATACTTAGTAATTTGTCGGGTAGCTTTGTTAGTTTTGGCGTTAGCCTCTGGATAGTCCAGGGTCTTAAGTCGTGTCAGCGCTGGTCTTACCTCGTGGTATTGATTGCTTCCAGTTGCATCAGTGTGAAGGCGCGTTGAATCTTGTGGAAAGCATCCGCCTTCTTTCCCAGGCGCCTCAGATCCCCATCTGGAGTGGTTACAGCCGTTAACAAGCGATGTGATGAATCCTGCCAGGTAAAGTAGCGTTGTTCACCGGTGATGGTAACGGCGCCGCTGGCATCCATGGCAAAATCATCATTCCAGGCAAGGGCTCTGTCAGCTGTAAAGATTTCAGACAAAAGGTCGTTGCCCGTGTTGTAGTAGGGCATGTCCTGGAACAGCCGCTCATAGATGGTTGGAAATATGTCTTTATGTGAACCAAATCTTGTGGTGTCTTTCACCGTATTCAGCTGGTAGTCAGGGGGCAGGTAAAGGTAGAAAGGAACCCGGTGTTTCCATGAAATTTCTGCATCATTGATCTTGAATAGGTAGCGGAGTTCGTGATCACCCGATGCGGCTATTATTGTTGAAGCTGAGAGACCTGGGTCATCTTTTATGGTGCTGACGAAGTCGCCGAGAGAATTGTTCGCGTACTGGTAGGTTCTGAGAATTCCTTCTACCTTGTTTTCATCGTTAAGTGCCGTGAGGTGCATCATTTTTTTCAGATCCACCGGATAGCCCTTATACTCGGGTGGTGGTTCGAATGGTGAATGGTTGGTCACCGTTAGCAGAACGACGAAAAGCGGCCTGTCACCATCTTCCCTGAGCAGTTTGGTAACAAAGTCGTAACCATATTGGTCATAGACTCCCCAGGCACGCCCTCCCTTGGCACCCGCTACCTCTCGGAGGATCGTATATTCATCGAAGATCTCCTGGAACCCTTGCCCGAGCATAAATTCGTTCACATTTGCCCAGGTTTTACGCCCGTCGGTAATGAAGATAGTCCGGTAGCCCTGAGCGGCGAACACTCGAGCAGCAGAAGCTACCAAAGGTACCTTCTGAAGATTGGACGATGATGCGCTCGAGCGGAAAGCGTGTCCCATAAGTGTCTTCTCTAGACTTTGAGCCGTGCCATTTGAAGATGCGGTAAACCGGGTGAAGAAATAGTCCTCATCCAGGTGTTTTTCCAGGCTGCCAAGGACATTGTTATCTGTACTGTGGTGGAGTAGCAGGTGGGAGCCAAAACTCTCCATCATGGTGAGCACCACGTTGGCTCTGGGGCGGGACTCCCTGAGGCGGGTTGTGGTCAAGAATGTAGCCAGCGAGGTCTCATCACCCATTGGTGTACCCGGCTGATAGTAGTTGATCGCATCAGCCAGTTCCTGGCTGGAGACCGGTGTCACGGTCATATTTTTTATGGTTGCCTTGTCTGCCTCGTAAAGTGCCATGAGCCCATTCAAGACGATTTTATTGGGAAATACATCGGGAGACAGGCTTGCTCTCGATATTGACAGGGGGCGGGAATTAATAGCGCCCCGAGCAGCCCCGGCCAACAGGATAAGCGAGATTGTGGCGATAAGAAGCTTGTGGCCGGCCTTGCGAACCCTGTAATGCCTGCCGGGAACAACTGGCAGTTTTGAGAGCAGAAAATAAAACAGGCCCGCGAGTAGGCATATTTGCAGAAATATAAGCAGCACCGGGAAATCAAACCAGATGGTTTTTATCACCTCAGTCGCATTTTCAGGGTCCAGGAACTCAAAGATGAAGACATCAATATGGTTCTTAAAAACACCGAGATACTGAAAATTCACATAGACTGCAATTACGCAGCTGATCAGGAATAGCATGCCCATTAAAATCAAAAACTGGTGAAGCCTGATTGCGGCGGACGGCAAGGTGAGATGGACAATCAGAAACAGCAGGTAAGGTGGAATGATGAAGGTCGTTATTGTTTTTAGGTCCAGGCGGCTGCCGACAATGAAATCGTTGAGCAGGTGTGGCCAGGTGCTGATTGTTTCACTATAGGTGAACAGGGCTGCCAGCCTGCCGCTCAAAAACACGATCATCGCAAGGGTCAATATGGTGAGAAACAGTACATGGCCTGATATCCAGCGGTCTGGTTGTGTTGTGGCTCTATTGGACATCTTTCAGCCTGACTTGAGCCCAGTAGTAGGGATGATCTGATGCGCCCAGTGGTGTACTGCCTTTATTAATGGCGACAAAACCTCTGGTGAGAATCCAGTCTATGTGACGCGCGTGTGGTTGCCCGGCATCCACCATATCCACTACACCACTTGCAGCCAGCACCTTTCTGATCGGCGGGTCATCTGTTGTTGAATTAAGGTCACCCAGCAGGATGACATACGCGTATTTATTGAATTCTTCCAATACTTTCTCCAGCTGCTGAAGCCTGAGTTCGCCTCTGTCCAGGTGAGTCACCAGGAGCATCACGGATTGACCCTGCATCTCCAGTTCGATAGAGGTGAGATTGCGATTGTTGGAAGATTTTATGCCAGAGGTTGAAATGTGGGTTGTAACGAGTGGCGTCACCCAATAGCGTTTAACCTGGTAACGGCTCAAGAAGGCACTGCCAAAGTAGCCGGAGAACAGCTTTTTGTTTACGGGCAGGAATATCCAGCTTAGGTCCAGCATTTCAGCGAGTTCCTGGCCTTGATTTGTTGAGTCAAAAGCGCCTCCCCGGACCTCGTTAAGGCCAACAAAATCTGGGTGGGAATCTGCAAGGACATCGAATATCCGTGCTATTGATCGCTTGCCATCCGTTCCTTTCGTGCTGTGGATATTGTAAGTGCCGACGGTGATCGTATCTGTATCAATAACATGTGACCTGGCGTTGTTTTCGAGGATAGAGCCGCTAACGGGAGATAGTGGCCAGGCAATGCTGGATAGCCAGCCCACATAGGCAATGAGCAGACATAGCAGGATCACCATTGTCCTTTGAATATTTTTAGTTGTTGTCTTTGTTGCCATATAGGCTAGGTGTCCTTGCAACGGCCAGTAAGTGCGCTATATAGCGCCGATATTGCGGTAATAGCCTCACATCCAGGCAACCTGCGCTATCTGAGCATTAGGTTATCCTAGACTTGATCAATATAATGCATGATGTTACCAGAAGTGATCTGGCTTGAATGCTCTCCGAGAAGGATGAATCACCCTCTAGTGACCAATGCAAGCATGCTGAATCTGCAGGCCCAATTGTATGAGTGGTAAGAAACCAAAAGCACCACCGTCAGCGCTGAGTTTTCGAACCGACGAACGCGCGTTAGTGGCCGTTCTTGAGGCTTCGGAAGAGGCAAAGCCTGCAACTGCTGGTAATGTACGAAACCGGATTAATGATGCGGGTGCTGGCGATTATTTTTTCCCTAAAGGGATCCTCAAACAACTGGTTGAGAAAGTAAATAATGGTGACACCGGCGAAATAGAAATTGGCGAGCGACTGGATGCAACATTAACCATTGAAATCTCAGCCGACAAACTCTCTGTCACGATAAGCAGCACTCGAGCCTATGGCGGTTCTCCGATCTCACATGAGCAAATCCAGGAGTCATTGTCACAGGCAGATGTTGATCCCAAGTGCGTTAATAACGATACGCTGATTCAGGCGCTCGAGGGTCCGGTTGATAAATTGCTTATCGGCGAAGGCACGCCACCGCAAAGGGGTGAAGATTCAAAGTTTGAAATGCTGATGGAAAGTAACCCACCGTTTGCACCGGAAATTGATGAGAGTGGAGATGCTGATTTACATGAACTCCAGGACTTTGTGCATGTAGAGATAGGTACGCCGCTTATGCGTCGCATCCCGGGCACTCCAGGGGTTCCCGGTACGGATGTTCTTGGAATGCCGATAGAGCCGGTGCCTGGCACCGAGAAGCAGTTCGCGAAAAAGACGGACGGTGCTGAGTTAGACCCTAATGACGAAAATGTTCTGGTGGCATGTATCGAAGGCCACCCTGTTGCTATTTCTCAGGGCGTGAAGGTTGACCAGACATTGGTATTAAAGGAGGTGAATCTTACTACCGGTAACGTATCTTTTGAGGGTTCAGTGGAGGTGCGCGGGGACATTTGCAGCGGATTTATGGTTGAAGCAGATGGTGATGTTCGGGTGTAGGGTACTCTTGATCATGGGCGTGTCCGACGTGAGGCTGAGGTTTCACAATTGGCGGGAATACTGGAGCAGATCCGTCAAATGGATCCCGCGAAGGTCGGGCAGGCGGTCCTCTCTAAAGAAAAGAAGATTGAAAATACGATCAAAGCGGCGCAGGCCGAGATTGCAGAAATAATGCTGCAGATCACCGAACTGCAGCAGCATGATAATAAAACCGTTGCGCATATCCAGGTAGAAAAACAGGTACATACCAATGTGACGATTGCGATTGATGGAGTTGTCCATCGCGTTCAGAGTGAAACGGGTCCTCAGCACTTATTCAGAGAAGAGGGCGAACTTGTCAACAAGGAGTGAATAAAGGCGCTAGCCTGAGTGTTGGATATGCTGGTTAGTCTCAGTCCGTTTGTGGGTACCGAAAGCAAGCGGCAGCAGGACCTGGATCAGCAGGAGAAGAAGGTTTCAGAAATTATGACCAAAGTGCCGGTTAGGGTCGATAGAAGCACCTCAGTTGAAGTTGCTTCTATTACGCTGTTGGAGCATGACATCGCATGCCTGCCGGTGGTCGGTGATGATGATGTGATCGAGGGAATCATGACCTGGAAAGACATCCTCAAGGTTCATGTATACGAAAGTGAGCCTACGAGTGAAAGCGCTTACGGCAAATCAGGCTGCTGAATCCTATAACGATCAATCGGGAACCAGGGTTCAAACCTTACTGTAGCCGCAACCACAGTTGTCTGCCGTGAATATCCACCAGGTCAGGACACGGTATTCCAATACATACGTCGTTGAAGAAACCGGGTCTATGTTTGTGGTTGACGTTGCGATGCGTTGCGATGGCTATGTCCTGGAATACATAAGAGAGAAACTAAACCGGCCCATTTTTGATGTTAGCCTGGTTGTCTGTACTCATGATGATCCCGATCATCTCGGTGGCGTGGTAGCGCTTGCCCGGTCCTGTCATGCGATTTCCGCTATCCCGCATGCATCAAAGCGACCTCACATCAAGTTGTACCGAAATCCCTTCGGACCCATGGTGAAGATAGTGACCGCAACTCGGGAAGCTTTGCGGGAGCGTTCACGTGACATGTACCTGAACAAGGAGAGGGATGCTCGATACCACCATGTGCACAACCACCACCTGGCGGAGCAGAAAGCACAGCGGTTTGTCTTGCCTAAACAAAGGCTCTCTCACGGTAAAAAGCTTCAAGGGTTTGACAACTGGGAAGTGATTCATACGCCGGGTCATAGTTGGGACAGCATTTGTCTTTTCCATTCGCCCAGTGGGAGCCTGTTCACAGGCGATACGTTACTCGGAAGCGGCAGTAAGGGACGCCTGGTTCACCCTGCAATATACGACAGCCCTGGCCATTTGCGGCATACACTGAGGAGACTTAAACGGCTGCGGCCAAAGACCGTTTACCCCGGCCATGGCTCAGTGTTCTCAGGAGAGCAGATACTTGATCATCTCTAGTCTCCGCGCAATAAATGGAGCAGGGATATTGGTTGCCCAATTGGCGGAATAAAGCCGTGTCCTTATCCGGTATTGCGCATGCCGGCCGCAATGCCAGCAATAGTAACCAGCAGCGCCTTTTTAATGTCGTCATTCTGGACGTCGTCACCCTGCCTGTGCCGGGAAATGAGTTCAATCTGCAGGAAGTGCAGTGGGTCGGTATAGGGGTGTCTCAGATCCAGTGACTGTTTGATTTCCGGTGATTTTTCCAGTAGCTCGGTTTGTCCTTTAATTTTGCAGACCGCACTTATGGTCTTTGCCAATTGCTCGCGGAACCTGTCACCCATGAGTTTCAGCTCAGGAGATACCAGCACGGCGTCATAACGTGCTGAAATATCCGCGTCTGCTTTGGCGAGGACCATTTCCAGCATATCCAGTTGAGTCTGAAAAAATGGCCACTCCATGACCATTTCTTTTAGCACGTATCCATATTTGCCAACCAGGTCATCTGCGAGGGCCGCGTCTGTGCCCAGCCAGGCTGGAATCATTAGCCGTTTTTGCGTCCAGGCGAAAACCCAGGGAATGGCACGCAGATCATCAATCGAGCGATCATTCTCGTTATTGCTACGGCGTGCAGGGCGACTCCCCAGCGCCAAAAGTGCCAGCTCACGTTCGGGTGTCCCATCGATAAAGTAGTTAACAAAGTCCGGATCACTCACTCTTTTGCGGTAGCTGCTGCTGGCAGAAACAGAGAGTTTGTCCATCAGAGTACGCCAGTTTTCCATTGGCTTTGGTGGCGGCAAAAGGCTTGCTTCAATCGTCGCACTCAGAACGAGGTCGAGGTTGCTGACGGCCAGCGGTGCTGAGCCGTACTTAAACCGAATCATCTCACCTTGCTCGGTAACGCGCATACTGTTTTTCACGGATCCTGGCGGCTGCGAAAGGATTGCTTGTCTCGCTGGGCCACCCCCGCGACCAGCGGCTCCACCGCGACCATGAAATAGTGTTAGGTCAACGTGATACTTTTCGGCAACAATGACGAGTTCCTCCTGTGCACGGTATTGTGCCCAGGCAGCCGCCATCTGACCTGCGTCCTTTGCCGAGTCGGAATAACCGATCATTACCTGTTGGAATCCTTCTATATACTTCGTGTACCACCGTGTGCGTAATAGGCGTTCCAGTGTCCAGGCTGCATTTTCAAGATCTTCCAGCGTCTCGAACAGCGGTACGACCGGTAATTTTCTGGTCAACCCGCATTTTTGCATCAGCAGCACAACCGCAAGGACGTCCGATGGGTTCTTTGCCATGGAAATTATATAGCTGGAGATGCCCTCACCATTACCTTGGGCAATGAGTTCGAAGGTTTTCAGAACTTCTGCTCCCTGACCCCGAGGTTCCCAGCCCTGAGGAATGAGCGGACGCTTTGATTCGAGTTCCTGCAGCAAAAAGTCATTTCTAGCTTTCTCAGACCAGGCCTTATAACTGCCAAGTTCTAAAAGGATTGTCAGTTCATTTAGAAGTTCAATATGCTCTTCTGCATTCTGCCTGATATCCAGGTCGACAAGTGTTACGCCAAAGGTGGATACACGGATCAGTGTCTGCTTCAGCAGCCCATCAGCAATAATTTTCATGCCACACAGGTTCAGTGATTGGTAGCAGGCATGCAGTGGCGAATAAAGGTCATCCCGATACAAAATCAGATCTTCACAGGGAGGCTCGGAACCTTCTGCCCAAACGCGTGTATTGTTCAGCTTTTTGCGAAGATCTCGCAGGACAATTCGATAGGGTTCCTGGGATGATTGGCCACAAAGCGCCCTGAAATCATCCGTACATTTAGCCATTGAAAGTTGAGACAGCAGTTCTTCTACATCCCGAAGATATAGGTCAGCCGCCATCCAGCGGGCCAGGCGAATGACTTCAGCGGTTACCTCTGCAGTCACGTTAGGGTTTCCGTCCCGGTCGCCCCCCATCCAGGAGGAGATCTTCACAGGCGCAATGTCCGGTGTCATGGATTGCCCCGTATGATGCTGCAGAAGGCTGTCGAGCCCCTCCCATAACCTCGGAATAGCTAGCCAGAAAGAGTGCTCGATGACGGCATATCCCCAGATCGCCTCTTCCTGGGGTGTAGGTCTTTCAGTACGGATCTCATCGGTATACCAGACCTCAGCGATGAGGCGCTCTAGTTCAATCTGATCATGCACACTCAGAGGCTCATCTTCGACCACGTTATTGAGGGAACTGGCAATGCGATTATATTTTTGGATGAGGGTTCTGCGAGTGATTTCCGTGGGGTGTGCAGTCAGGACCAGGTCACATCGCATATTTTTGATCGTATCAGCGATAGTCAGCTTTGGAATTCCCTTACTTTGCAGCCGGTCAAAGAGATCCGCCAGGTTCGAGTTTTCAGGAAACTGCAGGTCGGCCAATTCACCTATTTCAGCCTGTTCAGCAATATTGGCCAGATTGAGGAACTGATTGAAGGCTCGGGCGATGGAAATCAGATAGTCGTCATCAAGTTGTGCGAGCACCTGCTGCAGTTTCTGTTGATCACCGCTTTCATTCTGACGGCGGCTTTTTGCCAGCAGCCGAATTTCTTCCTCCTTGCTTAGGAATTCCTCCCCATGTTCCTGAATCATGGTTTGGCCGAGCAGGTCCCCTAGGACCCGAACCCTATGTCGTAACTGGCTGGAGATAAGTTTAGTCATCTCACTTTCTTCGTTGAATGACCGTCTATACAGTAAATCATTCAATTGATGCGTACAATAAGGTAAATAAAAGAAGATATGGAGCGGATATGTATGATCTCGATATGAAGGACAAGGTAGTGCTAATCACTGGGGGTAGCCGTGGCCTTGGCAGGGAGATGTCATTAGGATTCGCAGGAAAAGGTGCAGATATAGCGCTTGTCAGCAGGAAGATTGAATCCTGCAGAGAAACCGCCGAGGAGGTGGAAGCATTGGGAGTCAGGGCTTTCCCCTACGCCGTACATGTAGGTAAATGGGATGACCTGGATGACATGGTAGAAGCGGTCTACAAAGAGTTTGGAAAAGTGGACGTACTGATAAACAATGCAGGCATGTCGCCACTGTACCCATCCCTGGATGAAGTTAGTGAGGAGTTATTTGATAAGGTAGTTGGCGTCAATCTCAAGGGGCCGTTTCGTCTCAGCGCTAATGTCGGTAAACGCATGTCGGAAGCCGGTGGTGGCTGCATAATTAATATTAGTAGTGGCGCGGCCGTAAGCGCCAGCCCCAATTCAGAGCCCTATGGCGCAGCCAAAGCTGGTCTGAATGCGTTAACTAGGTCCTTTGCCCACGCCTATGGACCACTGGTACGAGTGAATTGCATTATGGCGGGTCCATTTCTGACCGATATTAGCAAGGCCTGGGATATGGATGCATTTAACGCTAGAGCGGAGGCCAACATTCCCTTGAAGCGGGGAGGGCAGCCTGATGAAATTGTTGGGGCAGCTTTATATCTTGCGAGCGAGTCCGCCAGCTATACGACAGGCGCAATTATCGCAGTGGATGGTGGGGCTCATTGAGCCCTTGGTGGAATATAGTCAGCGTTTGCGGATGGTGAAAATAAAGTCCCGGTAAATATCCACAAGAGTTTCATATTTGAAGTCCGTAAATTCACCGGCATCAAAGTACAATCCGTGATCTTCACAGGCTTCATACTGAATGTGAATTTGGACCGGGTCAGACATTTCAACCATTTGTTTGCCGCATCGTGGACAATCAATGTCCCGGATTAAGTTGTGCTGCTTGCCAACTTTTGGGTCGCCATTATCGACATGGTCCGACATCCACTTGTCTTTCAAAGCTTCAGCCTCACCTATGTCAAACCACATACCTTTACACTTGGTACAGCGGTCCACGGTTACACCACCTTGAAGCGTACTCAGAGTATGTTCTGACATTGGTGCGTGGCATTTGGGACAATCCATCTTGTTACCCCTATTTTTGTTGTATGTACATTATCCAATTCTTTTTCGTCAAAATCACTAAGGGTATGGGATTATTTTGAATGAGCATGCCTTACCAGGTTGGCGTGAGATGAGAAGGAGAAGGTTTCTTTATTATGCCTATTTGTTTTGAGGTATTTATATANAGGCTTTGCTATTGAGCTACAGCATGTGGGGCTGGTATAAAGGCAGCATGATAAATGTGCATGGAGAAAATCAGAGATGAAAGCAGCGGTATTACGGGAAGTAGGACAGCCACTGGAAATTGAAGAGGTTTCTGTCTCTAAACCGGGACCCCGGGAAGTGTTGGTGCGTACCGCCGCTGCTGGAGTTTGCCATAGTGACCTGCACTTTATTGAAGGTCTGTATCCAACGGCCATGCCCATTGTAATGGGTCATGAAGCTGCAGGAATAGTCGAAGCGGTCGGTTCGTCCGTTACTTATGTCAAGCCAGGTGACCACGTGATCTCCTGTCTGTCCGTATTTTGTGGCCATTGTGAACATTGCCTCACTGGTCATCTGTCTCTTTGTGAAAGCCCTGAAGTCGCACGCGGAGCTGATGAAGCACCAAGGCTGGAGAAAGACACTAAACCAGTACAGCAATTTGTCAGCCTCGGATCCTTTGCAGAGCAAATGCTGGTACATGAACATGCGCTGGTAAAGATTCGAGAGGACATGCCTTTGGATCGAGCAGCGCTGATAGGCTGTGGTGTTACAACTGGGGTGGGCTCAGTGTTTCATACTGCTAAAGTTGAACCAGGGAGCACTGTTGCTGTCATCGGTTGCGGCGGGGTCGGTTTGTCCTGTATCAATGGTGCTGCGCTAGCCGGGGCAGGGCAGATCATCGCGGTCGATATGCTTGAATCCAAGCTAGAGATGGCTAAGGTATTTGGTGCGACAGATGTAGTCGATGGATCTCAGGTGGACCCGGTTAAACAGGTCAAGGAACTCTCCGCTGGTGGCGTGCATTATTCGTTTGAAGCCATTGGCTTAAAAGCAACTGCTGAACAGTCGTTCCGAATGCTCCGTCCGGGAGGTGCCGCAACAATTATCGGCATGATACCGGTTGGTGTGAAAATTGAACTCACTGGGTCTGCCTTTCTACAAGAGAAAAAGATCCAGGGTTCGATGATGGGATCAAACCGGTTCAGGGTTGATATGCCCAGGTTCATTGATTTCTATCTGGCTGGAAAGTTGCACCTGGACGAGATGGTGTCAAAAAGAATTTCACTCAATGATGTAAATGAAGCGTTTGAAGATATGAAATCCGGTGTTCTCGCACGCAGTGTAATCCTATTTGACCAGTAGCAGTCGCCTCGAGCTACCGCTGCTTTGTAATATGCTCAACGGTGTTACAACTTGCGGAGGCGATCCGTGAGTTCATCGACTTGGTCTTCGAGTTCGTCAATTCGGTCGAGTTGCTCTTCCATGAAGGCCGACTCTTCGCTTTCATCGTAAATTCTATCATTGCATGCCGCGACCTGCTCTACCATGGTGAACAGGTCAACTATCCAGCCAATTACAAACAGCCCGGCAGTGCAAAGGTACACCAGCGCCATGATGGGGCGTCTAAGATAGAGTTTATGTGCTCCGAAAATCCCAAATATCAGCCAAAGCAGGTAGGCAACAAAGGTGTTTCTTTCTCTTGCCATCCTATTTGACCGCTCGGCTTTTGGGCTTCTTTTTAGTAGATTTGTTTTGCAACCCACTAACAATTTCAGTGAGCCTTGTTAGTTGCTCCTGGAGGCTTGCAAGAGTGACGTTCTCTTCAGGAGCCGGGCCAAGTCCTTTCGCGCACTGATAAGCCTGCTGCAACAAGCGATCGCTATCGCGCTCTTCCGCGATAAACCTTCCAAGCAAGGCGCCAGTATGAGGGTCGATGTTCTTATCTGCCAGCAGTTGCAGAAGTTTGTCCTCACCTTCCTGGCCTCCCAGACCGATTTCCAGTTTCTCGAATTTCTCAACATCATCTGAATTGGATAATACAATTTCCATGGTTTTCTTGAATTTCGGATCCTTTCTTTCCTGAAGCTCGTACCCTAGTTCACACATGCGCTTTTCGAAGCTCGCAGCATGTTCGGCTTCGCGGAGCGCTACGGTTTTTAGCATGGCGGACAGGTCAGTGTTTGCAGTTTTCATTGCCCAGGCATTAAGAAATTCGAAAGCTTTGCGTTCCCCATTAACAATTGCATTGAGGNTGCCGAGATAACTGGGTTTTTTAGATGAACTCATGGAAAACTCTCTGAATTAGCCACCATATTTTATACCGGCTAATCCTGATTGGCATCCTCTTCTCGTAGTCGAATGCGACTTGTATTTTCCGGGCGCCTGCCGACCCTGCCACGGTAGAAATCACGAATTCGGTCCATATCCTGCGGCACGTCACCGGTAGGCACAAACGACAGACCCAGGCAGGCTACCTTGTCCTTGAAATCCAGGTATCCACAGACAATCGGGATCTGTGTGGCCAGCGTCATCCGATAAAATCCAGATTTCCAGTAGTCTGTTTTTGATCGTGTTCCTGAAGGCGGGATGATCATTGTGAATTGGTCAGAGTCGTTGATGATGTCGGCGATGAACTGAACCATATTATTGCGCTTGGAACGATCGACTGGGATGCCGCCCAGGTATTTGAGAATGGGGCTAATGACGGGAGGGAACAGACTGTCTTTGCCCAGCCAATTGATGCTCATTCGAAAGCTATAGGCGGCCGCGAGCAGATAGAGGAAATCCCAGTTGCTGGTGTGCGGCGCAGCGATTACTATCATTTTCCGGCTTTCTGGCAGGTTACCTTCAATCTTCCAGCCGGTGAGTTTCATCACCATCCTGCCAAGGATATGGGCAAATAGGTTACACCGCATGGCATTGTGTTTTGTCCGGTCTATCATCCACCTATGTATCTTACTGCCCTTTTGCTGGTGATTTTAGCAAATACTTCACTCGAGGTAAGCGTGATGTCGCATGGATTGTCCTGGTATAAGACTTTTCCGCTGGTTCTCCACCCCCTTCTAACCCAATGTCGGGCTTCCGGGTCGTGGTATGAAATTGATTGAGCGCTCTGATATCAATGTATCACTGGCTTTGCCGTATAATGCAGCACTGGCTTCCCTTTCCGTGCGGTCAATGGAATATTCCAGCAGTCATCGAGCGATTGATAAATAGGTGGCTAATAGGGTAGGAATAGACCTGAAAAGCCATAACAGGTAAATCGAAAAGTAAAACAACTAACCGTGGGTCCTTGTCATGATGATTAAGCAGATTATTACTCCCTTTATAGTTGTCCTTATGTCTGTGTCGACAGGTGCGCAAGCAGTTGAGGAGATGCCTGCCGGGGCGCTGGTGTTACAAGGCGATGTGGAGCTCGCTATCCAGCAAGGTGATATAGCGCAGGTACTTGCCGTTAACGAGGAAATCTCCAAACTGTTTTCCTTGGAACCGGACTGGATAAGGGAAAGCCTGGCCATTGCAAGCAGTGTCGACGCGGATCAGGCCGAAGTCATTGCCGCGCTGGAAGAAATGAGTGCGGAGGTCGCTGGTGCGATTGCGGCAGGTGACTTTGAGTCCGCCGCAGCAGCTCAGGAAGGNGTGCTGCAACTGGCTCAGGATATGCTCGGTCCAGAGCACTGGCTAACGGCAGCAGCCCTTCGCGATATGGGTTATATCTTCAGGCAGCTGGGGATCGTCGAACAGGCGGATGCCTACTTCAATGAAGCGATAGCGCTGGCGTCCGGGATTCTAAGCGAAGAGCACCCGCAAACACTTGAAATTTATGGGTTGCTGGCCGAGCTATATGCTGCGGCTGGCGCCATCGACGAAGCCATGAGTATCAGTGAACTTGTTGTTGGCGGGTTAGTCGCAAGCCTTGGGGAAGCTCATGAAAAAACCGTTGGCGCACTCCTGAACCAGGTGTCGGTGCTGGAATATGCCGGTCTCTATGAGGAGGCGAGTGAAGCGCTTGCGAGCACCTGTGGCATGGTTGAAGAATACTATGGTACCTGGCATCCCAGTACACTGGAGTGTCTGCTGATGCAGGCGAACCAGGCAATTAATGCCGGTCGTCAGGAGGAAGCAGGAGCCTTGTACGACCTGGCAATCCAGCGTCTGGGTGAATCATTGCCCGCAATCAATGCGAGCGTGTTGAATGCGCTGAGTGTTCGAGCAGATATCCACCGTGAAGCGGGCGAATACCAGCTTGCCAGGGACTTACTCTCGGGGGTTATTCAGACCGCCTCACAAATTGGTGAATTCGATGTCAGTTATGCAGCAAAATCTTATCTCGGCAGGGTGTTTAATAATGAAGGCGAGCTTGCGAATGCGCAAAAGGTAACCGAGGAGGTCTTAGACTATGGCCTGTCAAACTGGCAGGAACGGCCGATGGAAATCTTGAATACCATGCTCGAGCTTGGTGTTATTTACCAGCGTCAGGGTAAATCGACCGAGGCGGAAGCAACATACCAGGAAGCCTTTGAGGGACTGATGGATGTCGCTGGAGATCAGCACCCCTCCACACTGGTAGCATTGAATAATCTGGGGCAGCTTTATGAAGAGATTGGCCTGTATGACAAGGCTGAACCACTGCTGAAGCTTGCGTTGGAGAGCCTTGAAGCAACACTAGGACCGGAAAATCCGCAGTCATCCCGGGCACGAAACAACCTTGCGCTCCTGTTTGAGAGTCAGGGAAATTTTCGTGAAGCTGAACCTCTTTATACGCAGAGTATCGCTGTTCTTTCCAAGACCAGGGGAGACGATTATACGGATACCATAGCCGTGCGTAACAACCTGGCATTTCTCTATATGATGATGGAGGATTATGGCCGCTCGTCAGAAATATTTGAACGGGTTCGGGAACAGTGGATGGTGTTGTTTGGTGAAAGGCACCAGGTGACTCTAAAAGCGATGAACAATCTTGGTCGTATCTACCATAAGCTTGAGCGTCTCTCAGAAGCGGAACAACTCATTCTTCAGGCTGTAGAGGTTCGCCGTTCTGTTCTGGGCGAGGAGCATCCTGATGTAGTGCGGTCAATGATAGACCTGGGTTCGGTCTATATAGACCAGCAACGCCTGCCTGAAGCAGACACACTTTTAACGCAGGCGGTTGCACTTGCTGAAAAAGTGCTGGGCGAACAGCATCCCTATACGTTTGAAGCGCTGAATAATCTTGCCCGGGTTAAGGAGGCACAAAATCAGTTGCAGGCGGCGGTTGAAATCAGGAAAACCGGGTTTGAACGTCGAAGCGAATTTCTCGACCGAATGTTGTGGGTCACAGGTGAGAATGCAAGAGAAGGGTATATTCGATTGCATCGGCCAGAGTTCAGTGAATATATGTCTCTGCTGACAAAACTAAAAGATGCGGATAAGGGTAAGCATGCCATCGGCGCGAGCCTGCAACGGAAAGGGCTGCTGCTGAAGGTCACGTCAGAAATCCAGCAGATCTCAAAAATGTCCACTGATCCGAGCTTGAGAAGAGTTGCTGAGGAGCTTGAAGCCGCCCGGAAAGAACTGGCAGCCATGACTCTGTCCGGACCTACGCCTGAAACCCAGGGGCGCCACGTTGCGGTCTTGTATGACCTCGAACAGAAGGTCAATGAGTTGCAGGGAGAACTGGGGCGCGCGAGTGTGCGCTATCGCAGTTCGATTGCCCAGATCGGTGTCGATACCCTGGCTGGGGTCATGCCGGAAGGTACCGCCCTGGTGGATTTTCTTACCTACGAAGAAGATGGAAGCGCAAAGGTTCTCGCGGGGATTGTAGTTAATGAAGGTGGAGAAGTGCGCTATGAGCTTGTGCAGTATCCGGATCGTGGGGAAATCGAGAACGCAATTATTGAATATCGAACCATTATTCAGGATGACCAGGCAGACGAAGATGACCTTCTTGAGTTGGGTCAGATCGCTTATGAACTGGTATGGCAACCCATTGATGATCTGATTGGCGATACGGAGTATGTGTATCTCATTCCGGATGGAACCCTCAATATCCTGCCGTTCAATGCCCTGATCAATTTCGATGAGGAATATCTTATCCAGACACATGATCTGCATGTATTGACTTCAGGTCGCGATCTGCTTCCCAACGAGTACAGGTTGGCGCAGGGTGAATATGTCATTATGGCGGGTCCTGATTATAATTCTGAAGAAGTTGTTAGCAGGGAAGTTCTGGATGCAGCACAGGGTAGAAGATCAGCGGCCCTGCAGTTGGGTATTCGTGTTGCTGGGGGTGGATTGCGAGGGCTGAACTTCGCGCCGCTGCCCGGGGCTGAGGAAGAGGGCAGGATTATCACTGCGCAGGTGCAGGAAAACGAAGCACCGAACCAGGTTTTCTTTGGCTCGGATGCACAGGAGGGTGTATTGGCTGAAATGCAGAAAGCACCAGAGATTCTGCATATGGCAACGCATGGATTCTTCCTTAAGGCAGATGACACCCTGCGAAAGCGATTACTGAAATTGCAGCGTGGCGCGGAGATCCATGTACCACTACCAGGCGATAATCCTTTGCTGCGTGCTGGCCTGGCTTTTGCGGGTATTAATACCAATGCACAGTTTCTTGGTGATATTGACACGGTAAATGACGGTGTCTTAACGGCACTGGAAGTGCTTGATTTGAATTTGTCCGGCACCAAGCTGGTTGTATTGTCGGCTTGTGAGACTGGGCTCGGAGAGATCCATGAAGGTGAGGGTGTATACGGCCTGCGCCGTTCATTTCAGGAAGCGGGTGTGGCCGAAGTGGTCAGTTCACTCTGGGAGGTTAGTGATGCGGGTACTCAGGCACTGATGACCAGTTTTTATGATCGGGTTTTGTCGGGTACTCCGGCCCGGGAAGCACTGCGGGAAACCCAACTGGATCTGATGGACTCCCCTGAATGGGGATATCCGTATATCTGGTCAGCATTTATGATTGTCGGCAGCTACGAGTCCGCCGGTATTACTGTGCAGTGAACGCCAATAGAAAAAATTCCGGCATTTTGTACTGAATTGGGTAAAATACGACAAAAACCAGGGTCGTAAAGGGGTTTCAAGTGCTATCACGAAGGGTGATGATCGTATTTGGGATGCTGATTGCTGCGGGTGTTGTGCATGGGCAAACACTTGGAGAAGCTGTTAGCACAACTTTACGTACTAACCCGGATATCCTCGCGAGTAAGTACAATGTTGAGGCGGCCGACCAGTTGCGAAAACAGGCACGCAGCGGCTATTTCCCAGTTATGGACCTTGTCTATGCCGGTGGCGAAGAAACTTCAAATAATACGACGACTCGTGCTGCCAATCTTGATGATTTCAGGCTTACCCGTGCAGAGCGCAGTGTCAAGATCACCCAACTGCTATACGATGGTTTTTCAACCAGGAATTTTGTGAAACAGCAGGCGGCACTGTTAGATGCTGCTATAGCGAGGCTCGGCAGCAGCCAGGAAAGTGTCAGTCTCCGCGCAATTCAGGTTTATCTCGAAGTCCTCAGACGTGATGCAGTTGTAGCACTAGCAGATGAGAATCTTAACCAGCATGACACCACGCTGGGTAAAATCAGTGAACGATTTGAGAATGGGGTTGGTACAAAAGTTGATGTTGTACAGACCAGAGGTCGAAGGGCGCAGGCAAAGTCAGCGGTATTGTTGACGCAAAAAGATGCCAAGAATGGGCGGGCTGAATTTTTCCGGGTAGTCGGTGAGAACCCCATGAATCTTAAGGACCCTGAGACCATATCGGGTCTTCCACAGACGATGGAAGAGGCTCTTGAGGTGGCGTCCAGGAACAATCCCAGACTAAAGGCTGCCGAGGCAGAGCTTGAAGCTGCAGTTGCCGCGCGTAAACAAGCCAGAGGCAGTTTTCATCCCAGGTTTGACCTGGAATTGGGCGCAACGCGAAACGACGACACTGATGGTAGTGAAGGCGCAAATGATGATGAAACGGCGGTAGTGCGCGTAACCTACAACGTGTTTAGAGGTGGAGCGGACAGGGCGCGCTCAAACGAGACCGAAGCGAGAGAATTTGCAGCGAGGGAGACTCTAAGAAGTAATCGACTTGCGGTAGAAGAAGACGTGACGCTGATCTGGAATGAACTCGAGGATATCCTGGTACGGCTTGAATATCTTGAAGCACACGTTAATTCGACTGAAGAAGTTTTGAAGGTATATAACGAGCAGCTAACGCTTGGCAAACGAACCTTACTTGATTTGTTAGACGTTCAAAACGAATTGCTTCGAGCGAGAATCGCTTTTATCTCGGGGCAGTACACCGTTATACTCGCCCGGTACAGAGTACTTACCAGCACTGGACTACTACTCGAAACCATGGGCGTCACACCAGAGTAGTCAGCATCCCGGGACCATCCCCAACTCTGATCTTTCATAAATTACCTGGGCTAGGCACAGGCGCATGAATATGCGTTAATGGTCAGCTCTAAAAATTGGTATGACCTATAAAGTCTATATAAATCAGTAGCTTATGATTGGCGTCGGTATAGATTTCGGAACCTCAAACTCTGCAGCAGCCTGGTACGATGGTGAATCGGTGCATCTTGTTCAGCTTGAACCAGATGATGTCATCATGCCTACGGCAACTCACCTGAACCGGGAGCTTGAAACCAAGACAGGACAAGAGGCTATCCTCCAATATATTGAAGAAAATAGAGACAGAATTGTCGAGCTGACACCGGAGATCATCGGTAAAAGTGCCCTGCTTACGTCTGAAGCATCTGCCGACGATCCGCACAGTGAGGCCGAGGTTGCAACGGAAAATGTATACGGTCACTCCTGGATAGACCGTGGTATGCCGGGTCGGCTTTTTCGTGGTGTCAAAAGACTGCTTGGCAATTCATCCGTGAAGAGACTGCTGGTTTTCAGTTATCCCTTTCGAGTCGTTGCCCTGATTACACCGATATTGCTCCGGATTCGCGACACCATCGAACCCTGTTTGCCCGGTCCCCTTGAGGAAGTACATTTTGGTCACCCGGTGATGTTCGAAGGCACTGAGCGTCACCGCAATGACCTTGCCTTTGCACGTTTATCGGAAGCCTGCGAACACGCGGGTATAAGCAAGCTGTCTTTTTATGCGGAGCCGGTGGCGGCAACCTTGAGCTACCTGAATGATGTAAGGGCTCCAGCGAGTGGGCGAGTCCTGACACTGGATTTTGGTGGTGGGACTTTGGATCTAAGTGTCGTTGAATTTAGTGGTACCAATTTCGAAGTACTTTCTACAGCCGGACTCTCTCTTGGCGGCGATCACATTGACCAGCTGATATTTAGTGAATTAGTGTTTCCCTTGCTCGGTAAAGGCGAGATCTGGTCAAGGGTTAGTGACGGCAAGCTGATCGAAACTGAATTTCCATTTGAGGATTTCGAAGATAAGCTTTTGAACTGGGCGGTTACCTATATTTTGAACCAGAACCAGTATCGGGCTAAGGTCGCCGATTGCATCAGGAACGGTGGCCCTGCCGCGGTGAAATTTGAGCGCCTGGATGATCTTATTTCACACAATTACAGCTACCTTGTTTTCCAGGCGATTAAGGATGCCAAGGCACGTTTGTCGGACCTGGAAGAAACGATACTCGATATTCCTGAACTGGATATCGCCATCACATTCACTCGCATTCAGTTCGAATCCATGATGAGTAATATGTTGCTCCAGATTGATGAAGTTCTCTCCAGAGTTCTTGATGATGCTGAATGCAGTGCAAATGATATTGATGTGGTGATCAGAACGGGAGGGTCCAGCCAGATTGCCGCGGTTAAACATAAACTTGAACAATGGTTTCCAGGCCGGGTCACTGAGCATGACCCCTTCACCAGTGTAGCGGCTGGTTTAGCCATCGCCAGTTACCATGGGTACGAGTTTAATGCTGGTACAGGTGCCCGCTCCAACCCTGTTGTCGACTCATGATGAAAAGAATTTCTAAAAACTTATGAATAGATCGAGGGCAAGGAGATGAACTCAGGGAAAAAGGCAATCAGTAGGTTTTCCGTCCCACCGCTGGACGAATTGCCGGACGATATCCGGAAACGTATTGAAGAAGTTAATGAGAAATCGGGATTCGTCCCGAACGTCTTTCTCGTGCTGGCGAGGCGGCCGGAGGAGTTTCGTGCCTTTTTTGCCTACCATGATGCCTTAATGAATCGTAAATCAGGGCTTTCCAAAGCGGAAAAGGAAATGATCGTCGTGGCAACATCAGCCACCAATGACTGTCAGTATTGTGTTGTTGCTCACGGGGCTATATTAAGGATTCGAGCCGGGAACCCGCTGATAGCAGATCAGGTCGCTATTAACTACCTGAAGGCGGACCTGTCAGAGCGCCAGTCGGCCATGCTCAAGCTGGCACTGAAAGTTGCCTCGCAATCAGGTGAGGTTACTAGCGCTGATCTCGAGGAGGCAGAAGCGGCTGGCTTTGATAGAGAGGATCTCTGGGATATCGGGGCCATAACTGCTTTTTTTGCCCTGAGTAACCGGATGGCCAATTTTTCCAGCATGCGTCCCAACGATGAGTTTTTTGCCATGGGAAGGGGGTTGCCGGATTGAAAGCCCTGGAACTCTACCAGGGTTTGATCGAGTTAGATGTTTAGAACTAGAACAACACCTACTTATTGACGATTGAATTGTCGTAGTTGGTGCGCAGTAGGAGGCTGGGTTTCCCTCCCTCCGCTGCTTGCGGCCGTCCCGGCTGCCCTCCCTTGGTTGAGAGCCCCTGCGGGTCCGATGGCGGCCCCCTCCCTCCACGCGCTTGGCGCTGCGCTTGACTGTTTCGGTAGGGAAACCCAGCCTCCTACTGCTGGTACCATTGGTTTGATAATTTGTGGCAGTTGGTTGAGAGACTTTCCTACCGTAGCCATAAGGCATAGTACCGAGCGCGTGGAGAGAGACCGCTAGGGCTCTCGACCAAGTGAGGGAAGCCTGGAAAGCTACAAGCCGCGGAGGGAGGAAAGTCTCTCATCCTGCTGCCGATCCCTCCATGAGTGCTAGCTGCTCGCCAAAACTAAACAAATTGTCAGCAGGGATTCCAACCTTTAACCCGTTAGTTGCGTCTAAGTAGGGAAAATATACAATCGCACAGGTATTTCGCTGATTAACCATTCTCTACTTAAACAAGGGTTCCGGAACCCCGTGTCAGATCTTCAACAACAAGCACAACCAGAAGATGAAAAACTTCTGGTCGAACGTGCGCGCGAAAATGATTATCGAGCCTACCAGTAATTGTACGAGCTGCACGTGGGGCGGGTGTTTGCGCTCTGTGTTCGCCTGTGCAAAGACCGTGATATGGCGGAGGATCTGACCCAGGAAGCATTTATACAGGCGTGGCGAAAATTGAGCAGTTTTCGTGGCGATAGCGCATTTGGCAGCTGGCTGTATCGAATCGCCACCAATATTGCCCTCAGTTATCTGAGGAAGCAGAAACCATTTCTTAACAGCCTCGATATAGAGGATATACCCGAGCCTGATTATCGCGAAACCCCCGATGAGCAAATTGGCCTTGAGCAGGCGATCGCGGAACTGCCAGATGGAGCAAGAGCAGTCTTTGTCCTCTATAGCATTGAAGGCTATACCCACGATGAAATATCCAAACAACTGGGTATAGCGCAGGGGAGCAGCAAGGCACAACTGCATCGTGCCAGGCAGCTGTTAAAGATGCATCTCGGTGAGCGCATAAACCATTCAGGTGAGAGCAACGTCTAAAGGTTATGAAAGAGGAAATGAGCAATGACTGATCATGACAAGGGTGTAACTGAACCCCTTGACCTAGTGTTGGCCCGGGAAATCAAGAATCTTGATCCGGAGATGCGCCCTGAGCGAAACCTCTGGGCTGGCATTGAGCGACAGATTCAGGATTATCCGCAACGCCAAAAGAGAGGGTCTCTAAACTGGATACCTTACGGTGTTGCAGCCAGTTTGATTCTTGCGGCGAGTGCGCTGTTGTTGAATGTGGCGCAGCTGACCGGGGCACAGCCCAGCTTTGTTTCAACGGATCAATCGATAGATATGATGCAGGCCGAGTATGTACAGGTGCGAAACCCTATGGTTCAGAAGTTCACCGAGACCAATAAGAGTCTGGATGAGAAAACTTTGAATGACCTGTACCGAAATCTGGAAATTCTGGAGCAGGCACGGCGAGACATAGAAGCACAGGTTCGTCAAAACCCAGAAAACAGGAGGCTCGTGGAAATGCTTATGCATATTCATGAGCAGGAACTTTCGCTGCTTAAACAGGATTTTAGCCGTCCAGGCCAGTTCATGTAGATACATGAATGGCGGACATTGAACTATGACCGAGGCTTTTAAAATGAAAACAATTGGATTACTGCTTATTGGCTCTAGCTTATTGATAGCAAGCGCCGCCTATGCCGAGCAGCGGCATGTAGATAAGAGTCTCGAAGCATCAGCCGATGGTACGGTGCGAGTCAGCGTAGTCCGCGGTGAGGTAAGGGTAGTAGGTTGGGATAAGAACCAGGTTGAGGTGAGAGGCGAGCTTGATGAGCAGCTTGAGGAGTTTATTTTTGAAGTCAACGGCAATGAAACCCGGATTGAAGTCAGGGTTCCACGGACTTCCAGTATGGGCTACTTCAATAAGGAAACGAATCTGGCAATCCGTATTCCAAGAAACAGTCGCCTGGTTGTGAGCGGTGTATCGACTGATGTTGGAGCCAGGGAAGTTAATAGTGGTGTGGAGATTGGTGTTGTAAGTGGTGATGTTTCCCTGCAGGGAGGAACTGATCGCATCGTCCTGCAGACGGTTAGTGGTGAAATTAATCTGCGAGATGCCGGTGGCAGAGTCCGCTTGAAGTCGGTCAGTGGCGATATTGAGTCATTCAATACAACAGGTAGTGGTACTTACGGTACCGTTAGTGGAGACATGCTCATTGAAAATGGAGCAGAAGAACTGAAAGTAGAATCTGTCTCTGGTGATATTGAAATTATCGAGGGGAATTTTTCAAGAATAGCCGGCCATTCGGTGTCAGGGGATATTGATATCAGGGGAGCGTTTAAGAAGGGAGGCTCGATCGAATTTGATAATGTGAGTGGCACTATTCGTCTCACGCTTGCTGAAGGCGTCGATTCTCGGTTCGAGGTTGAAACTGGCTCAGGTAGTATCCGCAACCGAATGACGGATGATGAACCCAGGGTTTCAAAATATGTCCGTGATGAAAGGCTGGAATTCGTTATTGGAAAAGGTGCCGGTGAAGTTATTCTCAACACCCGGTCTGGAGATGTAGTCCTGTCACACTAGCCCGCATAATTCATGAAGGGATCGATGTGCGAGCTAATATGGTAAAACAAGCGAAGCGATATTGGGTTTTCGTGCTTGAATCATAGCCATAGCTATGGTGAAAGCGGGAAAATTCGAGATGTGAAGCCAGATTAGTTCTCACATTGATCAGGTGCAGAGTGTAAAACTGAGAAATTGGTAAAAACATACGTTAACCATTGTTTTGTATAATCCTAACGATAGAACATAACCGCCTTCATGAATTATGCGGGCTATCTTCATCATTTCTTGAAGGTCTGGTTGGAAGTGAGCGGCACTTATCTGTATAAATGCCAACTATGTGTTTTCTCCGCTTACTGCTGTTATTTCTGCTTATTGTCTTGACTCCAGCCGTTCTGGCGTATGAAACGGACCAGCATAGTAATCGCCTGGCTATCGTATCGGATTCCATGTTGGTGCTTGACCGCAAGGTTAATGATGGGCTGGCCAACATTATCCGTAACTGGGGAAATAAACGGCCGAGCGAATTAGGTTTTGCGCGTGCAATGTATTTTGAACTTGGTGGCATTTATTGGGCTGACAAGATTGAACGCTGGGCTGGAAAGACTGACCTGGTGGACAAATACCCTCAGACTCGCCACAAAAGCATCTACCAGGGAATGCCGGTCTGGGCAACCAGGGTCAATTTTCTATTCGGGGTGGGAAGGACATTCAAGCTAAATGGAGTAATGGTAGGGTCCGATAAATTCGGGCACTTCTTCTCCCAGGGGTATAAATACTACAAGCGGCAGCTGAAAGGCTGGGATGCAAAAAGGATACGAGACAAGGGTACTTATGCGGAACGCTGGATATACGGTCTGTTTACAACAGGCGTCTATTCCAATGCCGACCTGGTGGCTAATCAGGAAGGGCTGCTCTTTTACCAGAGTTTGTTTGAAGATGATGTGGTTAAGGGGAAAGGGCCTATACTTCGCTGGAAGGATGGAAAGCCGGAGCAGATCAGGCAATTTACCTGGGCTGATCACGTCAATGACTATTGGGATGAGGCCCTGAATCCTTCTTTTAATGTCGCTGCATTGAACAGAATACTTCGCGCTCGGATTAAAGCATTGTGTGGAGACTATGAACAAAATCCTGCACTTTTTACGTCAATAAATGATGACGAATTGAGGCAGAGATATCAGCATATTGGTATGCGGGAAAACCGAAGCAATCTGTTCTCTCGAATTTGTGTTCCCGCCGCACCATGAGCGAGTCAGGGCAGGCAGGGTGGCGCAAGCGAGTGGCTTGACTACTGGTATTCATCGCCTCTCTGTATCAGAGGGCATTCCCGTCAGCATCGATCAGGTTGATCTCGCCAAAACCCAGTTTGATGAGATCTTCTTCAATGATCGTGCGATCGCCCACGACCACCCAGGTAATTGCATCGGGTTTGATAATCCTGTTGGAAATCTGCCTGACTTCATCAAGTGTCAAAGCGTCAACCTTTCCTGCATATTCATCGAAATAAGCATCGGGCAGACCATACTGGACAATTTGTGAAATGCTGCCCATGACTGCACCGGAAGACTCCCAGCGACCTGACAGGGAAAGTGTATTACTGGCTACGGATTTCTCCAGCTCCTCCCCGGTAGCCGGACTACTTGTTACGAAGGTCGTCAGTTCCTTCATCACCTCATCAATAGATTCGCGGGTCTTGTCTGTCTGCACACTTGAGAAAATGTAGAAGAGTCGCTGCCCCTTGGCTCCAGATAAACCGCTATGGGCACCATAGGACCACCCCTTATCTTCGCGAAGATTCATATTGATTCTAGAGGTGGACATGCCGCCGATAATATCGTTCATCGCTTCGGTTGCTATTTCATCCGGGTTGGCTTTAGGTGTAGCCAGAAGGGCTGCAAACAAAATTGACTGTTCGGAAGCAGGGCGATCCACCAGGTAGATGCGGGGCTGCTCCGCGTTTTCCACATTGGCGATATTCTTAACGGGTGTTTCTCCTGTGCCCCATTTGCCAAATGCCCGTTCAACTTTTGGCAGAATTTCTTTCAAGGTTGTGTCTCCGACAATAACCATTGTCGAATGATTTGCCTTGAACCAGGTTGACTGGAAATTCTTAATTTCGTCAAGCGTGATGGCTGTTACGGATTCTGTTGTCCCCGAACCGGTCAGCGGATTCCCATAGGCATGTTCCTTGCCATAAAGTAATTGTGGTAGCACCCTTAACGCCATCGAGCGCGGGCTTTGTCGTTCCCGTTGGATGCTGTTCAATAGCTGCAGTCGCAGGCGTTCCAGTTCCTTCTCCGGAAAGGAAGGGTTAAGGACCACATCAGCAAATAATTCCAGTGAATAATCGAGGGTGCTGGATAAGGTGGACAGGCTGACAAAAGAAGTATCAAGGTTTGACCCGCTACTGATGCCTGCTCCCAGCATGATGAGTTCATCACTGATCTCAAGGGCGTTCCGATGGGTAGTACCCTCGTCGAGCATGTTCATCGCCAGTTTTGCGACACCGGGCCTGGAAAATTGATCTGATGCATATCCTGCATCGATCGAAAGTTGCATGCTGATGGTTGGCACCGTATCCCGGCGAGCAAATATTATCTTCATGCCGTTGGCAAGTTCGGTCCGCTCAAAAGAGTCAAACTTCGCAAGGGGTGGTTCCCCAGGTTCCGGAATACCACTACGGTCCACTTTCGTTTCTGCAGCCTGCATCTCTGGGTGGGGTCTTATTTCCAGATGATAAAGCCCGTCTGATAACCATCTTCTGGCAGCAGACGTTAAGTCATCTTTCGTTGCATTTTTGATCCAGTCCATTTCCTTCTTATAGAAGGTCGGGTCACCGTTGTAGATATAGTTGGATGCCAGCAGGTCAGATTTGCCACCGAAACCGCCAACTTTTTCCAGGGCTCTCACAAAACCACTGATATTCTGAATCTTGACTCTTGCCAGTTCCTTTTTTGTGGGACCCTGTTTGAGGAACTTTGCCATCTCTTCTTCGATAATGGCGTCTACCTTTGCCTCATCCACATCCGGGTTGATCATGGCTGTAATCTCAAAGGTCCCCGCAATTTCCAGTCCTGAAACATAGGCATTCACGCTGGAGACCAATTGCTCGTCGTAAATCAGCCGCTTATAGAGCCTTGAATTCTTGCCGCTGCTGAGTACGTCACCAACCATACTCAGGTAGTTCGAATCCTCTGTGCTGTGTCCAGGCGTATTCCAGGATTTCATCATCATTGTCTGAGGAACACGGTCATACGAAACCTGCTTACGGACACCGGTTAGTTTCGCTACCCAAGCTTCGTGCTGGCTCAAGGGTGGACCAGGATCTACGTTGCCGAAAAAGTGCTCAACCTTCTTTATTACCTCTTTAGTATCCACATCACCGGCAATGACGAGAACGGTGTTAGCGGCACCATAGTATTTTTTGAACCAAGCATGAACATCTTCTAAGCTGGCGGCGTCCAGGTCTTCCATGGAACCAATGGGTAACCAGGAATACGGATGACCAGCCGGGTAGATATTTTTGTATTGGAGATGCGCACCCTTGCCATAAGGCCTGTTGTCTCCCTGCCTTTTTTCATTCTTTACGACATCGCGCTGTTCGTCGATCTTTTCCTGGGTAATGGCACCCAGCAGGTTACCCATTCGGTCTGATTCAAGCCAGAGGATGGAATCGAGTGCGTTTATGGGTACATTTTGGAAGTAATTGGTTCGATCGAAACTGGTCGTTCCGTTGAGCGTTGTAGCACCGAGCTTTTCGGTGGCACGAAAGTAGTCATCATCATAGTTTTCACTGCCGTTGAACATCAGGTGCTCGAAGAAATGGGCAAACCCTGTTTTGCCGGCTACCTCGTCCTTTGATCCCACGTGGTACCAGATATTGACCGCCGCGATAGGTGCCTTGTGATCCTCATGGACAATCAGGGTTAAGCCATTATCAAGCTTGTGCAGGGTGTAGGGTACGTCTACATCTATGTCGAACGGATCGGATGCAGCAAGAGTGAACCCATGGATGGTGAGTAAAAAGAGGAAAATGGTAATTCGCATTCAGATGGCACCTAAGACAACAAGTTTAGCCTGGTTGTTATAAACGAAGGTCGCGGCAAAAGAAACCGCTGACTGATGTTTTGATTAGAAAATTCGGAAAATGCAGGCGTGTGGAGAGCAGGCAAGTTGTATATATTGTTCATCATATAGAAATCAGTTCTCCAGGAGGCGTACAAAGTTCTTTGTACAGGTGTTCCTAATTTGAATAAGGGAGTCAAGAAGGAGGGAAGGGTCTTCTTTCAGGGAGCGGGTTGCCGTTTGTCCGCCGTGGATTATGGCAACCCAGAAGCGCAGGGAATGGTCATTCTACACGGTATGCGCGACCATGGCCTGAGTATGCAGACGATTGCCCTCGCTTTCCCTGAATACCATGTAATTACAGTGGATCTCCGAGGCCATGGCGACAGTGATAATCCTGGTAGTTATACCATGACCCAATTTGTCGCTGACCTCCGGGCATTGATGGATCACTTCAGGTTGGTTCGCCCGATTTTGATCGGCCACAGTCTTGGTGGTCATATTGTCACCAAGTATGCCGCCATCTATCCGGAAGAGGTGGATCGCCTGATCGTGATCGATGGTATGGGTCCGCCTCAGCCGGAAGAGACTAATGCCATGACTGATCACCTGCAGCATTGGCGGGAACATGTCGCTGATGCCCTGCAACCGCGAAGGGAACCCAGGTCCATGGAGGATGAAGAAGAAGCCTTGCAAAGGCTGACGCGGAATAATCCTAAACTTAAGTTGGAAACTGCTCGGTTTATCACTTGGCATGGGGTACAGCCGCATGCCGGTGGCGGGGTCTGCTGGAAATGGGATTCAAAGGCGGACATGATCTGGTCCACGTTCTCTCATGAAGAGACAGAGCAATTCTATTCACTTATCGAATGCCCGGTACAGATTATCACTGGAGAGTACTCATACCAGTATTGGGTTAAAACCAGAGCCTGGTTGACCGGCAAAGAGGATTTGTACGAGAGGGAATTAGAACGCCGGCAGCGCCTGTTCCAGTTGGCCGAGCATACGGTAATAGAGGGTGCCGGGCACATGATCCACTATGATCGGCCGGGCCAGTTGAACGCGGCGATCCGAGGGTTCCTGCAGGCCTGACTTCGACCTAGCCACCACCTGCAGTAATGGCGGTTTCATCTGCATCTGAGTGATGCGCTATTGATTTATGGACTATGAGCGCTGGGTCAACTTCCTTATCAAGCCCACAGAAGTGCAGCCAGTCCTCCAGCATCAGGTAAAGGCTCGGTACAAGGAACAGTGTAATAACCGTGGCAAAAAGTACGCCATATGCCAGAGAAATTCCCATTGGGATGAACATGAACGTCTCAGGGTTAGTGTCCGTCATCAATGGAATCAGTCCAACGAATGTTGTAACTGACGTCAGAACAATGGGGCGAAACCGCGCAACCCCCGCCATGGTGACGGCTTCGAATACCGGGACACCCTGGCGGCGCTGCCGATTAATATAGTGGACCAGCACCAGAGATGCGTTCACCACCACTCCGGAGAGGGCGATGATGCCAAGCAGGGAAAAGAAGACCAGGTTCCAGCCCATAATGAAGTGACCGACGATAGCGCCGACTGCCCCAAAGGGAATAACACTCATGATAACCAGTGGCTGCATATAGGACTTCAGTGGAATGGCGAGCAAAGCAAATATAATCATCATCGCGAGGGGAATGGTTGAAAAGAGGCTTCCCAGAGCCTTATCGCGCTCCTCCGCTTCTCCGCTCAGTGAGTAGGTCACAGTGGGGAACAGAGAATTCGTACATGGAATTTTCCGATCAGTGAAACTGCTGCCTTTTTCACAGAGGGCTTTTTCCATGTCGGTTATGACCAACTCCGGGGATACTAGAGCGCGATTAACATCGCCTCGAACCCTGACAACCCGCTGTCGGTCTTCCCTGCGGATCGTTGAGAAACCTGAACCATAGGTTACCTGAGCTACGCTGGAAAACGGGACCTCAGTGCCATCGGTAGTTCTAATTCTCATGTCTTCGAGGTTGCCGAGTGACCGTCTTTCCTCTTCCGGGTAACGGACCATGACACGAACGTCATCAGTACCACGCTGGATGCGTTGTGCCTCTTCTCCATAAAAAGCTTGCCTTACCTGCCTTGCCAGGTCATTCAGGGTAAGGCCGAGTGGTTTCGCCTCGGGAAGTATATCCAGCTTGATTTCCTGTTTGCCTGCTCGAAAGGAATCAGATACATCCATTACACCGGGATAGCGACCAAGTTCTGTGCGCAGGTGCAAAGCAGCCTCACGCAATTGATCAACATCCCGGCCTCGGAGTCGCAGTCCGATTGGGTCGCCTGCGCTGAACGTATCGGCGCTGAATTGTAGTTCTATTGCATCTGGTACATGGCCTGTAATTTCACGCCAGCGATCGGCGATTCGGTTTGCGTTCCACCCAGGTCGCTCATGAATAGGTACAAGATCAATCACCACTTCTGCCAGGTGGCTGCCACCGGATGTCATTCTTGGTGGACCTATGCTTCTGGCTGCGGCTGTGCCGATAGAAAGCAATATGTGCTTGATTGAATGCTTGCCTTCCGGGTAGCCAAGATCCTGGTCAATTTCATCTCTGAGTTGTATGGCAGCGAGCTCAATTTTTTTCGCTCCCTGCTCAGTCAGGTCAACGTTAATACCGTCAGGCATAGTGAGTGTTACGAACACCCGGTCACCTTCGACGGCGGGGAAGAACTGAAAAACAACCCTTTCACTGGCGATAAGTGCGAGAGCAAGAATGAGAACCGCGGTACCGACCGACCAGGTGACCCATCGCCATTCCAGTACTTTCTGGAGAAAGGGTTTATATACGTTGAGGGCAAATGTTTTCAGGCCATTGGCAAAAAAGCCCTGAAACTTTATCCACCATTTCACGAAACCTGTTTCACCAAATATATAACCTTCCGTTCTTCTGTGCGCCAGGTGAGCAGGTAAAACAAGCAAGCATTCCAGCAGGCTGAATACCAGGCAGATGAGAACGACCCATCCCGTGATGGAAAAAAATTCGCCCATGTGCCCCTGGAGAAAAACAATGGGCAGGAAAGCTGCCATGGTGGTTAGTACGCCAAAAACGACGGGAACTACGACTTCATGGGTGCCAGCTATGGCGGCTTCCCGATGGGTGTTGTCAACTGATTCGTGGCTGTATACGCGCTCACCGATGACGATGGCGTCGTCAACGACGATGCCCAATACCAGAATAAACGCCAGTACGCTGAGTGAACTGATATTTATCCCGGCAAAGGGGAACATCCAGATCGCGCCCAATATGGCAATTGGTATGCCGGCTGCAACCCACATGGCCACCTTAAACCTAAGGAAAACCGTTAGAATAAGTAACACAAGTGTGAGTCCTGCCCAGGCATTTCTTGTCAGAGCTGAAATCCGCCTGTTTAATTTAATGGATTCATCTGCCCAAATCGTGATTTTTATGCCTTTTGGCAGGTATGGTGTTTTCGCCTCGATATATTTCTTGACGGCATCTGACGAAGTGATGACATCTTCATCGCCCATGCGGTAAACCGTCACAGTGACAGCGCGTTCTCCGTCAAACTTTGCCCTTAGATATCCTTCCTCGAAAGCGTCGCGCACAGTGGCAATTTCACCAAGGGTCAAATTTGTGCCATCAGGTCTTGTCAGCACGACGATACTCTCGTATTCATATCCTCTGTATGCCTGGCCCATACTTCTAAGTAATACTTCGCCGCCTTCTGTTTTGATGGAGCCACCAGGCAGGTCAAGTGAAGATCGCCTGACTGCATTTGCAATCGCCGTTATGGTTAAATTGTATTGGCGGAGTACCTGTTCGCTGACTTCTATGGAGATTTCCCAGGGTCTGGCGTATTCAACCGAGACCTGAGAAACGTCCTCCAGGGACGATATCTCATCGCGAAGTTCGGTAGCCAGCAACTTCAAAGCAGCTTCATCGGTTTCACCGGACAGGGTCACGGTAATTGTCTTGCCGCGGAACTGCATGGTAGATACGACGGGCTTTTCGGTTTCGGCCGGGAAGGTCGAAATTGCATCGACCCTGCCCTTGACATCATTTAGGGCCAAAGAAATATTGGTATCGGGTAGCAATTCCAGGGTGACGACACACATGCCTTCACTCGCTCTGCTTTCCATTCTGTCAATGCCATCGATCCCCTCAATGGCTTCTTCAATACGAATGCATACTGCCTGTTCAACTTCCACAGGTGCTGCACCCAGGTAAGGGACACGAACGACGATAACGCCTGGCTCAATATTGGGGAATTCTTCCTTGTGCATGGTGAGCAGCGATATAGACCCACCGGCCACGAAGATCATCATCAAAAGATTGGCCGCGATTGGGTTATCAACAAACCAGGTAATTATTTTCTGCACTGTTTCGGTTCCGCTTCAGCTTCAGGGCGTGGCTGGATCGACAAGAATAGGGTTAACCCGCATGCCATCAATAACGGTCTGGATCGGTGATATATTGATGATATCACCATCTTCTAGTCCTGCACTGATTATGACGTTATCTTTTTCAAATCGCATAACTTCCACCGGTCTGTAGCGGAGCCGATTGTCACTATCGACCACTAATACCTGGTTCTGATTGCGCAGGACTGCCCTTGGCAGTGAAACAATGTTCTCAACTGACCGGCCTTTGATTGATGCCGAGACGAACAAACCGACGGGTAATAGTGGCTGCTCACTCTCGGTTTCGTTGTCAACCCTGACAACGGCTTTTACCATCCGGCTTTTTGAGTCAATTTCGGCTTCGGTACGAACCAGCTTGCCAAGCCATTCGTAGCGCTGACCCCCGTAAGTGGTAGAAAGCGTGACAATAGGCCTTAGTTCTTCCGACAATTCACCGCGGTAACCCAGGGGCAGATCGAGATACGCAAGTTGGTTGTCAGCGACTGGCAGGCGTACCTCAACTGAATCGCTGGCGTAAATAGAGGCAACGGACTGGCCCCGGGTGACAAACTGGCCCAGGTCCACTCGCTCGGTCCTAACAAGGCCTTCGTAGGGTGCTCGGATTTCGGTTCTCCACAGATCACGCTGCGCCTGTTCCAGGGCAATTCTTGCCTCCAGCAGGGCTGCCTCGGCAATCCGCTGGCTACGCAGCGCATTTTCCAGACTGGCCTGGCTAGTGAGCTTGTTCTTTACCAGTTCCTGCATTCTCCCGAGTTCAAAGCGGGCGTGTTCATCCTCTGCCTTTGCCCGGGAAACACCGGCCTGGTTTCGAGCCACCAATGAGCGGTAATCACGATCGTCAATGCTGAGTAGTATTTCATCCTTCTCAAAGTAACCACCGGAGACCAGTTTAGGGGACATCCAGTTGACACGACCACTGACCTCTGGAATCAGTTCACTCTGGATTCGCGGCAGTACGGTACCCTGGGAGAGTACCTCGAGTCGAATGGCCTGCTTGCCAACCGTTAGCACTCTGATAGCAGTCGCCACTTCCTCGCGTTCAACCTGGTCAGGCTGCGGTGCGGTAGCCAGAAGACCATAGGCAACTAGCAAGGCAGAAAATATGACTGAAACCGTCAGTACACCTTTTATTAAGACACTACGCATCTGACACACTCCTGACTCCTGCTTCCTGCCGCTCTTCCAGGGCTGTCATGAGGCCCTCCTTGAGAAGTCTGAAGTGTCCCATGATGGCTTCGCTGGCCGCTTGATGGTCACGGTTCTTGAATGCCATATCCATCGCCAGCAGGTATTCAGTATCCTGTTGTTTGTCTATTGGTGGATGCAGGCCGGCATTTCTGAGGCGTTCGACGAACTGGGTTTTGAGCCCATTGATGATCAGGCGCAATACCAGGTTCTGGTTTACCTCACTGAAGCTGGCAAGGAGCGCCTGCCACTCGCTATGGTATTCCTCGTGTTGATCCGTATAGCTGAGCAGGTTCTTGACAATATCTCGCATGCTGGCTATTTGCTCTGGCGTCGCATTCTCAATTGCTGATGCGACAGACAGGGACATGATTGCTCCAATTACCTCAAATAGCTGCATGACAAGGGTTGGGCTGGGTATTTCTTCCAGGTCCATTATATGGCCCAGTACTTCGAGCGTGGCGTCTTCAACGGCTACAATACGAACCCCACCTGCCTGTACATCGACGATCCCGAGCTGCTCGAGTTTCTTGATGGCTTCTCTCACTGCCCCGCGATTGGCTTCAAACCTTGCGGCCAGGTCACGTTCAGAAGGCAGCCTTTCACCCGCCCGATACTGGCCGCGGAGGATTTCCGTGCGCAAAATGCGAGTAATCTCTTCAGCTTTTGATCCGTTCATACTGTCCCTGTATTTTGCTATAGGTCATGAATTCAGCTTTCAGGTCATACCAATTTGGACAATCCAGTATGGACTATCCATAATGGTATGACCAATTTGGTCAGACCATTATAGGCATTGAGCGACAAGCTGCAAGCTTGGAGGGTATTTTCTTTGTGCTTTAATCGAAGGAATGACAGGCAACGACATACCGCCAGGCCAGGGCGGGGTTCACCCGAGGTTCAGATAGCTACTGTTAACTTTGCACCCAGGGCAAATAATAAGGGAAATCAAATGCGAGCATTCATTTTATTGGTTGTGANTGGCTTTACTGCCTGTACAACTGACAGGGTGGTAGTCGACCCACGCGGTTTAAATCGAGCCGCATATGAAAAAGACCTGGCAGAGTGTCGTGCGCTGAAGCATCAGGTCCCAGTGGGTGAAGAGATGGCCAGGGGCGCTGCAGTGGGTGCAGCCGTTGGCGGACTGGTCGGCGCTGCGGCAGGGAACTCAACACAGGCTGCTGAAGGTGCCGCAACAGGTGCTGTTGTCGGGGCAACTGAAAAGATGGTTGAAAGTAGCGAAGAAAAAGCGGGCATCGTCAAGAACTGCCTTAGGGGCAGAGGCTATGAGATTCTTAATTAGCCTGATTCAACCTTGTCACTTGTCCGGTAGTGGTTCTCGTTGATCGTACAGGCTGGCTCTCATGAAGTTCCTAATGCTATGCTTGAAGTGGGATCAAAATAGTAAGAACCCGCTAGATACCATCGCTCAAGCCTGTGGGAAGCCGTTGTAAATGAAGATACCTAACCTCCTGTACCGTCTGTACGAACCATTGCTGTGGGCGCAGATAAAGGCCGGTCCCAGGCCCCAGCATATTGGGTTGATAGTTGATGGTAATCGCCGCTTTGCCAAGGACATGGGTCTGGATAAGAATGAGGGACACTCTGCAGGATTAGAGACGCTGGAAGATTTTCTCCGCTGGTGCTGGCGCCTGGAAATCAAAATTATCACCCTCTATGGGTTCTCTACTGAAAACTATAATCGCAGCGATGATGAAGTCGAATATCTGATGGATCTGATTTTACGCAAGCTGAGGGAGTTCCAGGTTGACCCGGTTATCAAGGAAGAGAAAGTTCGGATAAAAGTTATTGGTAGAAAAGAGAACCTCTCAGCTGAGATGAATGAGGAAATTAACAAGATCGAGGCAATGACCAGTGATCACGACAGGTTTCTTCTCAATATTGCGATCAGCTACGGGGGTCGCGCAGAGATAATTGATGCCGTCAAAAAAATTGCGGATGAAGTCAAGAAGGAAACACTGGATATCAATGCTATTGATGAAGAGCTGTTTGGCAACTACCTCTATACGGAGGGAATTCGGGATCCGGATCTAATTATCAGGACATCCGGAGAAGAACGACTGTCAGGCTTTCTAATTTGGCAAAGTGCCTACTCGGAACTCTATTTCACCGAAGTCTATTGGCCAGCATTCAGAATGATAGATTTCTGGCGTGCCATCCGTGTATTCCAGCAGCGTGAAAGGCGATACGGACGTTAGATTTGTCTGCCTGATCGGATTGCCTGATGAGATTCAAAGCTGAGTTGATGCGGTTATCTGGTGCTATACTTGACGGACCAGCACCCACTCAGAAATTTCTCGGAAATGTCTGATAGCACAGAATTCAGAGAAGGCCCGGCGGTTCTTGAAGATGAGGAAGAGGTTAAAAGACCTTGCCTCATTATGATCAAGGGCGACTTCATCGGGCAGGTTTACGAACTGCAGAAAGACGTCACTATGATCGGGCGAAGCGATGAAGTGGAGCTTGTCGTATCTGATATCAGCATGAGCCGCAAGCATGCCATGATTGTCGATCGTACCGATGGGTTCCATGTCTCTGACCTTGGCAGTACCAATGGCTGTTGGGTTAACAAGGACAGGGTAAGTGAACCTACGAAACTTGAAGAAGGGGATAAACTAACCCTTGGCAACGTTGTGTTCAAATTCAGCTACCAGGACAAGGACGATACCCAATACCACCTGATGCTACGCAACATGGCGATCAAAGACGGCCTGACGCGGATCTATAACAAGCGGTACTTCACTGAAACACTGGAGAAAGAGTTCGAATTTAATCGCCGAAATTCAGTAGGTCTGGCTATCATCCTGTTTGATATTGACCACTTCAAGCAGATCAATGATACGTGGGGCCATCCGGCGGGGGACTTCATCCTCAAGAACCTGGCCGAACTCATTGAGACGGTTGCCAGGGGGTATGATGTATTCGCCCGGTATGGTGGCGAAGAATTTGTCTTCATGCTCCGTGGTGCACCCCTTGTCGCAGCGGCCGCACTGGCTGAAAGAGTACGCTGTGAAGTAGAGGGTCATACCTTCAATTATGATGAACTGGAATTGAAAGTTACGATCAGTCTGGGTGTTACCTGGTGGGGTGGTGGTGATAGCATCGCCAGTGGTGGAGAACTGGTAGAGGCGGCGGATCGGCGGTTATATGAAGCTAAGGATGCTGGTCGCAATTGTGTTTGTCATGACCCCCTGCCTGGTGGCGAAGACAACTAACCTGTTTATATAGATTTCCTGTCTGCTCCTACCTGCAGCTTTCCACAAGTGATGAGTGAGAAACTGATTCGGTCGTGCTAATGTCCGCAAATTCTAATATTTGAAAGTGCAATCATGAGCGATTCGCCAGAACCGGAAGTTGGCTCGAGCCAAAATAAAGCCAAGTCATTTGTTTTTCGTTTTATCACCTGGGCTCTGGCTGCAGGTTGCTTCTATCTTGTGTACAACAGAACGGAAAAAGCTGCGCAACGTGATGGAGTCACGTTAATCGAATACCTGGCTAACTTTTTCCAGGGCGCGGATTGGCTCCACTGGCTGATGTTGATGATTCCCTACTCATTATTTTTCTTTCTCATTGACGCTCACGCTACCTGGAGAGTCATCAAGTGGTTTAACACGCCCGAAATAAAGTTGAGCAATATTCTCCCTATTCGCGCCAGTGCCTATATACTGTCGCTGGTTAATGAACAGGTTGGCAAAGGGGCGATGTCTCTATACCTGCTTCAACGTCATGATGTGCCAGTATGGAAAGCAATATCCAGCATGATCCTTCTGGGGATTGTGGAAATCTACCAATTGCTCATTTTCTCAGCTGTGGGTGTCTTCTTCTATTATGATCTGGTTGTTGAAGCATCGACAATGCTGCCTCTAACAAAAATACTAGGTGGTGTATATCTTGTTGCGTTTCTCTATTTTCCTTTTCATATTCTGTATTTCAATGGCTCAGTCCTGAAGAATTCAACGTTACGGGATAAACAGATATTTCATGCCCTCAGGCAAGCGAGGTTGGTTGATTATGTCTTGGTTCTATTGTGTAAGGCGCCTAACCTGCTTGGCGCGGTTATCGTCTACACGCTTGCATTGGATCTTTTTGGTGTAGAAGTAGGTTTTGGACAGATGATGGCATTTCTACCAGTGATTTTTATTGCTGCTGCTCTACCCCTGCCATTTCATGCCGGGGCACTGCTACTTTGGACTGTACTTTTTCCTGCCTTCCCGGAGGTGGGAGCATTTTCCCTCGTCATGCACACCTTCTTTGTTTCGTTTAATGCGACGATAGGCCTGATATTTCTTCCCAAGGCCAACAAAGAGCTATTTGTCGATAGTAGTATCTGACTGTTTTTTCTTCAGCAGGGTGAACAGGCGATCGAGCATTGAGATGATCGTACTAAGAACTAATCCCCATGCAATCCACAGGAAATAGGTGTCAGGGATGAAGTGGATGTGCAGTGCATTCTGCATCACCGGAAATCCGCCCAGCAAGAAATAGCTGACTCCGTTGTAACGACCAAGGTTACTGGTTCTGAGAGGGTGCCCAGAGAGAGCATGGGAGTCAAACGTGTATTGCAGGAAGGCGAGAATTACCAGACAGGGCAGGGCAATGGGCACCAGTTCATGTACTGTCATTGCAAATAGCAGTATCGACACAAAGAATGCATCGCTGGAATGATCCAGCAGGCCACCCAATACGGTTATCTGGTTGCGTGCTCTTGCGATGTGGCCATCGAGGAGGTCAGTCCCAACGGTAATCCATAACACTATTGCCGCAAGGGACCAGTGACCGTAGAGAACGAGGTAGAGCATGGGAAGCGCCAGGAAATACCGGGAGCAGCTTAAGATATTTGGCAGAGTTATATTGTTGATGGGCTAACGCTTTGGGCAGGGATTTCATCCATAATAATGGTCGGATTGATTCCTTACCACCTATAGAAACGGATCAGGGGCATCTCAAGTGAGAATACTTGTCACCGGTGCCAACGGGCATCTCGGTAAGCGTGTCGTCAGCAGGTTGACTGAAAGCCACGAGGTAGTTGCTGTTGTGCGCTCCGAGCGTGCGCTTAAGTCCCTGTCAGGGATCGCCTGCGACAAAAAAATAATCGACTATACAGACCGTGACCAACTCACAACTGCCGCTTTGGATTGCGATTGTGCTGTCCACCTGGTTGGCATTATTAAGCTGACTAGAAACAATTCATACACACAGGCCCATGAGTTACCTTGTACCGCACTTGCACATGCGGTGGAGAAAGCAGGCCTCAAGCAGATTGTTATTTTGGGAATTATTGGCAGTGATGCCGAGTCATCCAATGGCTGCTTTGCATCTCGTGGTATTGCAGAAGACATACTTCTTAAGGGTGCGGTGCCCGCTACGATTCTCAGGGTACCGATGGTACTCGGAGAAGGTGATTACGCATCCGTTTCATTACAGAGAAAGGCTGGCAAGAAGGTCATTTTTAACTTTAGGGCTGCCAGCCTCGAGCAACCTATCTATGCCGGAGATGTGGTTAATGCAATATGTGCGCTGGTTGAAACACCTGCCCAGGAACAAATTCTGGAGCTTGGCGGACCGGAATCTTTAACTAGAGCGGAACTGATTCAGCGTGCTGGAAGCATTGTAGGCAAGGAACCCATAGTGATCTCTGTGCCGGTTGTAATCGGGAAATGGATCGGGCGAGCATTTGCCAAAGTCATGTCGTCACCACCGGTTACCGAAGATATGATCGATCTGCTGGACCATGATGACAATATCGATGCGATTCCGGTTGCCAAAAAACTGGGAATCGAGCTGACGCCGCTGGATGTCATGCTGGGCCGAGTAATCTGACTGCCGAGAAAGGAGCCGCGATTGGGTAAACCCGGCAGAGAGTGTAGTACTGGTTCCAAACAAACGATGGTTAAGGATGAGTTCCGGTCATGAGTTTATTGATCGTGCCGGTAGACTTCCCCTTCCTTCATCACGAATTGCATCTGACCCATCTTGTTTATGTCTTCTATCGGATTACCGGAAACGGCAACGATGTCGGCAAGCTTGCCAGTTTCAAGTGTTCCGAGTTTGTCTTCAATGCCCAGCAATTGTGATGCCATCCCGGTGGCGGATTGAATGGTTTCCATGGCGGGCATGCCAGCTTCCACCATGTAACCAAATTCCTTCCAGTTGTCCCCGTGAGGAGAAACGCCCGTGTCGGTGCCAAACACGATCCAGACGCCAGCCTTGTATGCCTCTGCAAAGGTCTGTTGTATTTGAGGTCCAATGCTGGCCGCTTTGGGCCTGACCAGATCACTGAAGTAGCCATCGACTGCCACTTTTTCTGCCACAAACTTACCAGCAATAATGGTGGGTACATACGCCGTGCCATGCTTTTTCATTAGTCGCATGGTTTCCTTGTCCATATAGGTGCCATGCTCAATCGAATCGATACCAGCAAGGACCGCCCTTTTCATTCCGTCCGCACCATGGGCATGGGCCGCTACCTTAAAGCCATAGTCCTTCGCGATAGACATAATTGCAGCGAGTTCTTTGTCAGTAAACTGTGAATTCTGACCGCTGGTTGCCTGGCTTAATACGCCGCCGGTTGCTGTAATCTTGATCAGGTCCGCACCATCCTTATACCTCTGGCGAACTGCTTTTCTTGCATCCGCGGGGTTGTTGACAACACCTTGTTTTGGTCCCGGATCACCTCTTAACGACTGGTTCCTGCCATTGGTGGGGTCGGCGTGTCCACCGGTTGTTGCCAGGCTTTTACCGGCGGTATAAATGCGAGGTCCCTTTATCACACCCTTATTAATGGCGTTCCGAAGGGATATTGACAGGTTGTAGGAACTACCCAGGTCCCTGACGGTTGTAAACCCTGCCATGAGCGTTTTCTCGGCATAGGGTACTGATGCGTAGGCATAGTCCTGGGGGTCCAGTCGAAACCGATTCTCGTATCGCTTCGGGCTAAGTTCCGATGTAATGTGAACGTGGGAGTCGATCAGGCCAGGCATGCAGGTCGCATCGAGTAATACGATCACGGTGTCAGATTTGCTCCCCTCCAGATAGCCTCTGGTTATCCCTGCAATCTTTTTGCCTGCAACCCTGATCGTCATGGATTCAAAAATATCGTCCGTGAGGCCGTCGATCAGTAGAGGGCAGTGAATAAGAGTGTCGGCTAATGCGGTATTGCAGGTGATCAGTAGAAGTGAAACCCAGAAGCTCTTCCTCATGTATTACTCCTCCTAATGTGGATGGGCTGGTTTTAGTGTTTATCCTGGCGACGGTCTGTGCCTGTTGTCCGCAAGTCACTTGGTCACAAACTACACATTGTAGTACCAGGACCGGTGGTCAGCCAGCGATGGGGAATTATAATGCCATTCGGAAGAATTGAAGGCAGTGGCGATTGTTGACCAGGCGGAAAATAGCAAATCTTTGCGGTGTTGGGACCGTCCGCAAGTGTAGGGGAAGTCTTGAGCGATTCTGGTTAAAGACATCAAATAGCAAATGCGGTATCGTTTCGCATGTTCAGTTGATGAAGAGGAAGACAGTTCAATGCAATGTCCCAAGTGTTACGGTGAAATGGCCAAGGTGAGTGATGACCCGGTCAGGGTTGATCAATGCAGTGAGTGCCACGGCTTGTATTTTGCCCAGCTGGACCGCCAAATTCTGGAAGAGATCGGCAGCGATACTGAAATAGACAGTGGTGATGAATCCCTGGGAGCCGAGTACAATGAAATGGTCTACGTGGATTGCCCCAAGTGTAACAAGATGATGGATCAGCGTCTGACGGATAACCCTGTTCACATACGCTTCGAATTATGCACTTCATGCCACTCTGGCTTTCTTGATGCAGGTGAGCTTCGACAGTATATGACCGAGGAATACATCGAAGGGTTCAGGGCATTATTACCGGGCGAATAATTACACGGCGATTGGTTGCCTCGCGACTAGTTGCCGCGCGATTAGCTCGGCTGACTGCTACGGATCAATGCTGAATTTCGCTCGGATATACCTGATCCCGGGTGCCATTCTGCAATCAGTCATGATCGGTGGCGGGTATGGAACCGGCAGGGAAGTCGTTGAATATTTCTCGAACTACGGAGCCATGGGCGGCTTTTATTCAGTTTTGATCGCTGCTGCCTGCATCGCGATTGTCTTTGCATTGTCCCTTGAAGTCTCACGCGTGTTCAGCGTTTACGACTACCGCAATTTCTTCAAGATTCTCCTGGGTAGATTCTGGTTCCTCTATGAGATACTAGCCATCCTGTTGTTCCTGTTGATTATTGCAGTGATTGCTTCAGCCGCCGGGCAAGTCCTGCAGATGGAACTTGAAATACCATCGTTTATGGGAACGGTGATCATGCTCTTCTCAGTGGTAGTACTGACTTTTTATGGCAGGGACTTGGTGGTGCTCGTGCTCGCCTATTGGAGTGTATTTCTCTATGGCGTTTTTCTTGTCTATTTCATCGCAGTATTTTTGATGTTCCAGGATTCCTTTACAGGCCAGGTAAGCACGACCGAACCTGGATGGTTGACCAGTGGCCTGCAGTATGCATTTTATAATATGGCTGGCATTCCTCTCATACTGTATGCCGCCAGGGCCATTGAAACCAGGAAGCAGGCACTGGTAGCCGGCATCATTGGTGGTGTAATAGCGATGATCCCGGCGTTGCTTCTGCACGTCAGTTTCATCTCACAGTTCCCGGCTATCCTGGATGCGGAACTACCGGTTTATGACATGTTTCTCATGCTTGATCATGGCTGGCTGAGACTTGCGTACCTGGTTGTTCTGTTCGGTACTTTTATCGAAACAGGGGCGGGAACCATACAGGGTTTTGTGGAGCGCTTTGATGGTTGGTGGTCAGATCGAACAGGGGACACACTCAGCCCGAAAGTACATGCCACCATATCTGGAGTAATCGTCGCCCTGGCTGGCATTTTGTCACAGGTTGGTATTATCGCCTTGATTGCAAAAGGGTATGGAACACTGGCCTGGGGGTTCATGGCACTGTACATCATTCCGCTTCTGACAGTGGGTGTCTGGCGCCTCTATGTGGCCGACCGGGAAAGCCTCGATTAAGGCAGAACCGACAGGCACAGGTTAAATGACGGCTTACTATCCTGGCTTTAACCTATTGGGTGAAGTTGTTTGTCAGTGGAAAAATCGATCGGCAGAAAAATAGCGCAACGCTGGATACAAATTTACCCATCGTCTGCCAAATTGGCTAGCCGACTATGTAACTCCTTGTTTTCCCGCTCCAGTTCATCAAGCCTGTTGACAACAGTGGACTGCAATAGGTTTTTATCCTTCATACTCGAGACCATCCAGAATGCCCCCCAGGTAATTGCCCAAAATACCAGTATGATAATTATTGTCACCAGGACACCCACATAAGCGCCGGGTCGATCGACCATGACCGCGTAAATTGCGGTTCCGAGTAATGCAAACATAGGCACAGTAATAATGACGCCAACAAATAGTATCAGCGCCACCATATCAAGGGACAACAAACCACCGATGCCCCACGATATCCAATCGTTGTAGAACATGTAGAGCAGACCCGAAATCCAGATGAAGGGTCCCAGCACTACCTTTACCACCAGGTAGGAGAGCTTTTGCAGGGGGTTAAGCTTGGTGCCCGAAGTTGGACGGAAGGGATGCTCTTCATGTTTCATGATACCGACGAGGTAAAACTTGCTCATGGCGAGCAATTTTTCGCTCGTGGGAATGTACTGCTTCCACTCCCCCGTGGTGAAGTGCCAGAATATGCCGAAGATCCACAGGTAGATGAGCACCCAAGCTGCCGTGGTATGCAGATCGGCAACTCGCTCGAAACCAAATACGTGGTAGATGCCGTGAATCTCGAATCCGGTGAATATCATGAAAATGACGAGTGAAGCCTGGGCCTAGTGCCAGAAGCGCTCGAAGCCCTTGAAAAGGTAGACTTTGACTACTTTCATGACGCGCCCCTCCGGAATATGGGAACCACCACACGCAGCATGCTGTGGATGAAAACCGCGATGAGCGTTAGAACAACCATTCCCATACCCACCAGATCCAGAAGCGTGGACCGATCCCGGCCAGGGATATAGACCCCTTCGATATCAGCCATGCGCCCGTTGCGAGAGTGGCACTCCTCGCAGGTAACCGAATCCTCAACAGGGGCGACCATGTGGTTGATGGGCCAGAGCATGGACGTCTCCACGAAACTGAACTCACCACTGAACGGCAATCCCAGGCGCTTCATATCGGCCCGCAATGCTCGTTCCCACTTATATCCCGACCAATATGGGTCTCGGCCCCGTCCCACCAGGCGCGGCATTGCCAGGATCTCGTTGACCTCGTCGAAGGGCTGCTTGCTCATGGCAACTTTGACCGGAAAGATGCGCGACTTCACATCGTCAGCACTGCCCAAGTACCGGTTGATGAAGATTCCCCGTTCCGGGTCCTGCTTCTCACCCGGTAGGATGTAGTCAACTTTGCCGTTGAACCAAATGTATTGTGGTATCACGTTGTCATCCCAACTAACATCGCCTTTCTGCGACGTGTAGATGACGCGGCCCTCGTCGTCCTTGCGTACTACTGCTTTGCCCTTGCGTCCTCTTTTACCCGCGGTTGACCAGTCCCACATCATCTTGGTACTGACACCACCACGGGCGAAAGTAGGGATGTGATAGGTCTGGCAGGCAACCCGATCGGTGTGGTCGTTCAGCTTGGGATCTTGCATGGGGTGGTCGCCATGGCAGGACTGGCAGGTTCCCCGCCCGCCCTTTACCACATCAATTTTGCCCGTGTCGCTGGGTCGCATCACATAGCGACTCCCCGTGAGCACATGTTGCCCGGTTCTGTGGCAGGTGGTGCAGGCGAAGTTGAGTCCGTCAGCATCCATGTGGACATCCACAGATGCGGTCGGCTGCACCAGAGATGAGTCAAGGTCTCCATGCTTGGCACCGTCACCAGAGCCACCGTAGAAGTGGCAGGATCCGCATGTCTGGCGGCTGGGCTGACCGATGCTGTGGGCGACCTCCGCCAGATCTACTTCCTCGCGATCGTCATCACTCAGCTTTTCGTCGTGGCATACAGAACACTTGGCACCGTCCTGATGGAACTTCGCAAGTGCATAGGTTCCGGTCGTATCGTGGCAGATCAGGCAGTCGACCTGTGTCTCCTCGGTAAAGTCGAAGTCCTCGTCCGTCCAGTCGTAGCTGATATGGCAAAGCGTGCAGTCCTCAATGTTGGCTTGCAGTGAGATCAGGAAGTTGTTGGCAACATCTTCTTGCCCAGCTTCCTGTCGCTCCTGCCGTTGGTCACTTCCCAGGTCCAGTGCGTGGTCTCGTGAATCTGCAGCGAAGCTTCATTGTGGCAGTCAAGGCAGACCTTGCTGATCTCGTTGATATCGAACGGGCCATCGAGTTCTGAGAACCTGCGATGGTCGGCGGTCGACTGGGAGGGATTATGCCGCGCATGGTCTTCGAGGTCCCCCTGCGTTTGACCGCGAGCACTCGAAGTCGTGAGCAGGGCGACCAACAGGAGCAGCAAGACCGGCAAGGCGTATGCGAAGCATGCCTCGGTGCCCAGATCATGCCTGGGTCGATCCCGTGCCACACGGCTCGTAGTCACCGGGCTTCTCCAAGTGAACTCACAGGCCACCCCAATGATGGCTCACGGCCGCTCCATGCCTGACATATCGACACTCACCTTCCCGGCAAGATCAGCCAGGCTGTCATGGAGAAGCTGGGCTGCGTAGAAGGGGTTGTGAACATAGGCGCCCGGATCCATATTGACGTATTGCAGGTTATAGACCGAGCGGACCAGCCGGGGGGTCCAGTGCTGATAGCGGTTATCCGTGTTGACTTCGCTATCGTTGGCTTTGCCGTTGCCATCGGTATCGTTGAAGAAGTAGGGGAAGGTCTCGCGGTCGTACACCATCGGGCTACCGGCAACTGATTTGGCATAGAGCAGGATCGCCTTGAAAAGTCTGTTTTTCAGCGCCGCGATCTCTCTACCGATGCCCTCCTTGACGTTGCCGTCGCCATCCCAGTCCGCCTTGGTTTTCCGGACAGAGCGGTAGTTCTTGGGTTCCTTCACCTTCAGGTGACAGGAGTCACAGCTGGGGACCTCGACCTTTTCGGTATGCAGGCTGTGACAGTCAATACACAGAGAGGAGTCCTCATCGTGGAAATAGAAGCCCTCGTACTCCTTGCCGCTGTATTCGTACCCGCCCCCCGATTCAGACCCGAAACGCGTCGCCGCAGTGACGTAGTGACCGTCGATATAGTCGAGGCGATCACTGAGCACGTCGTCATCCACGCCAGCGTCCTCGAGCAACTGGTTGATGCTGTTGGCGGACTCGCGGCCTTGATGGCAAACCATGCACCGCGCATCGGGGGTGAAGACCTCGACGCTCATCCCCGAAGGGAACGTGACCTCTTCGATTTCGAGCAGAGTCAAGTTGTGACAGGCAACGCACGCTATACCGTTCCTTTGGTCGACGGGGCCGTCGACCTCATTCGGTTCGCTGCCGTCCACACCGAGGAAGTCGTGGAACCCTGCTGTCGAGTGACATCTCGCACAGTCCTTTGGGACCTTGCCATCCGCCACCGGTTCGCCGTCATAGCGCTCAAGAAACGACTCTTCCCAGGCGCGGGAATGCCCGGACTCTCGCCACTCTTCTTCGAAGGGAATTTGCAGCGGCTCAGACTGGGCCAAGCTGCCATTCGAGCAGATCATACAAAGAACCAACACCGCAGGTACGGTGCACAGTTTGCACATTGTGTTCATGTGTTTACTTCCTGTCCAGGGTGTGTGAAAACTCATATGATGTTATAATGATACTTTCAACAGATGAGCTATCCAATGAGCGGTTTCATTGCAGGCACCTGCCGGAAACAAGTCACCTTATTCCCTGACCGTCTAGATGACTACATAACTGAAGAAAACAACATTCAGGTCATTGATGCTTTTGTTGATGGCCTCGATCTCGCGAAATTAGGTTTTAAGACTGTGCCCGCTAAGACTGGGCGTCCAGCTTATCACCCGTCCACCATGCTTAAGTTGTTCATGTATGGCTATCTAAATCGCATTCAGTCATCACGTCGGTTGGAGCGTGAGGCCGGTCGTAATATTGAGTTGATGTGGTTACTGGAACGTCTGGCTCCAGACTTCAAGACAATCGCTGATTTTAGAAAGAACAATAGTAAAGGTATTAAGAATACCTGCAGCTCATTCATTGGCCTCTGCCGTGAAATGAAAATGTTCACGAACGTCATTGTCGCGATTGATGGTAGTAAGTTTAAGGCGGTCAATAGCAAGGAAAACAATTACACGCCGAAGAAACTTCAATTTCATATCGCACGGTTTGAAAAGCATATGGAAAAGTATATGGCGCAGTTGGATAAATCTGACCAGGAAGATAATGCAGTCATTGATGAGGCGTCTGTCAAAGATAGGATTGTCTGGTTGAAGAAAAGACTCGCTGAGCTAAGGGCCCTTGAAGAGGAGGTCACTAATCAACCTGAGCAGCAACTTTCCACCACAGACCCGGATTCTCGCCTGATGAAGACACAAGGGATGACCAGAATTGTTTGCTTCAACGTGCAGAGTGCAGTTGATACCAAGAGCCACTTGATTGCTGGCCATGATGTCACCAATAAACAGGATAGAGGTCAACTGTGCGCTATGGGAAAGCTAGTGCAAACCGCTCTGGGTAAAGAATCAATCACCGTCATTGCGGATAAAGGCTACTACAGTCGTTCGGATATCAAAGATACCCAGGATGCTGGAATGGTTGCAGTGGTCGCTAAAGGCGATACATCAGGTAGCGAGAAGAAAGGCATCTTTAACCGCTCCGAATTTAGGTACGATTCAGGAAAAGACATCTATATCTGCCCGGCTAACAAGAAACTAACATATCGATTCTCTGGTGTTGAAAAAGGACTAACAATAAGAAGGTACTTTCTGGATACCATGACATGCAGAGCCTGTCACCTGAAATCACAATGCTCAAAAGGTAAAGGACCGCGCAAGATATCACGCTGGGAACATCAGGATGAAATTGATCCTATGGATGATTTAGTGACTTCTTCACCGGACATGATGCTGCTCAGAAAACAAACCGTTGAGCACCCCTTTGGGACGATTAAGGCGTGGATGGGCGCTACTCATTTTCTCACGAGAGGGCTTGAAAATGTGAGAACAGAAATGAACCTACATGTCCTGGCTTATAACTTAAAGCGAATGATATCAATACATGGACCGGAAAAACTGATCGCTGCAATGGCGGTATAGGGGTTATAGCCTCTACTTCAAAGAAAACACTGAAAATACGCAAATCTACGGTTGATTAAGCGACACAATTTTTCAAGTTCACAATTATTCGATGAAGAAGAAAACCCCTTAGAACTGATCACATGAACGCTGGTGAACGGTCACAACGGAATTAGCATCAAAACGGAGTTTTTACACACCCTGGGTCAGTAGTGGACGCTTGCATGCAGCGTCCCTCGAAACCAATATCACAATCATACTCTGTTGCTACGCGCGGTTAGTTGATCTGGGTCACACGCAGTGAGGCGGGAGTGTAAGCGGGATTAAGACCCTTTTTCTACCAAAGGCAACTTACATCGTGAATTAGCAAAAGCCTTTTTTTCTGAATACTGCAGGGTGGCTGTTACAGTTTTGTCCCTGGCCATGGTAAGTACCCTGGACAGGGATTTTACTTTGTGATCCTCCTTTCTCGTTCTGACTTGAATTCAGCTAAGCGGTGTTATGATTAATACTCTCCAGTAAATCTACGCCGGCAAACGCAATGAGTGACAAAGAGAAAACAACGCAG
>PBRP01000047.1 GCA_002726655.1 Gammaproteobacteria bacterium | reverse complement strand
ATCAGGCGAAAGCGATCAACCTGTTTCCAACCCTGACAGACGAGACCATCGGTGAATATTCTACCGTTGGTATTCCCATGCGCTTTGCTAATGCTGACGTGGGTCCAAAATCAAGGTCACCGCAATTGGGGGAACACACCACCGCCGTATTGAGTTCATTTGGCCTGACCAAAGAGGAAATTTCAGACCTTCACCAGCAGCAAGTCGTGATCTAAAGTGAACAATAATTGGTCTATATCTTATTAGATTTCAATAGTTTACCACCTATCGTTCAAATTCTACCTTCAGTCTGATCCATGTGGAACCTGCTGTTTTAGGCGGGCTAAATAGGACAATGAAGAACCGCTTACTAATCATGATGTTCGTTTCTACTGTCTGCTTAGCCAGTGATCTATTCGCATCTGGCGTATTCAAATGTATCGATGAAAATGGACAGACAACATTCGCCTTTGCTCCCTGCGCCAGTAAGAAGATCACGGTTAAAAAAGAGCAGGACATAGAAGCGACGGTTGACGAACAGATGGCAGCACTGGAGATTATCAATGGCAGAATTTCTCGCATCAATCGCCAGTTCCGAAACCTCCGACTTGAGCGGGAACAAAATCTGCAAACCAGTCCGGATCCGGGAGCTCAAAAGCAGATTAGGGATGGTTACCGGCAGCACACCAGTGACCTGTTGGATCAATTGTCCGAATTGAAATCTGAACGCAGTATGCTCGTAGATAGATCCATGTCGCTCCTTAGCCGTTCTGACGAGGGCTAGAATTTCTGACACAATAGACCTCCTTTCGCGTAGGAGTTCATCGTGAGCCTCGAGAGTACGGCACTACCAACGGCAGAATTGCTTAAGTCACGCAGGGAAACCATTGCGATTGCAGAATCGTCTGCAGGCGGTCTTATAGCAGCCAGTCTGCTGGCCGTACCGGGTGCCTCGTCCTATTTCCTTGGTGGTGCCATTATCTATACGAGGGAAGCCAGGAAGATTTTCCTTAACCTGCCAATGGAAAAACTACAGGGAATAAGACCCCTGTCGGAGGAAATGGCACAGATTTTCGCCCAGACTGTAAAAGAAGATATGGGTGCAACCTGGGGAATAGCTGAACTGGGGGTGGCTGGACCATCAGGCACTCCCTATAGTGACGAGGTGGGGATTACCGTGATTGCAGTTGCAGGCCCCGTGACGGCAAGCACGACCGTGCGCACGGGCGACGATAATCGCGAGGGAAACATGCATAAGTTCGCAAAACAGGCCCTGTCACTCTGCGAGAATACTATCGGGCAATACGACACGAATTCGTGACCGGGTCCTTGGTACCTGCAGCGGAGACTTCATGAGTAATAGCGCTGATATTGACTAGAGGCACCTTGTGATTTACCAGTAGAATTGCATCAGCCTTAGATTTAACCGGACAAAATTGTGCACGAAACTGAGTACAGCCGATTTATCACCCTTCCCGGAAGCCTCAACTTCCGTGATTTCGGTGGATACCGGACCCGCGACGGTCGCCAGGTTAAATGGCGCAAACTGTTTCGCAGCGGTGCCCTTTCGATGCTTAACGATGACGCTAAAGATCACTTCGGTGAACTCAACATAGCCGTTATCTGTGACCTTAGAAAAGCTGATGAGGCCAACAGAAGCTCCACACCAGATCAGCCACCATTCGACTGCAAGCGACATATTCCAATAGAGCAGGCAAGCAACCAGATGCTTCGTGAGGCCATGATGGATAGCAACAAGTCCGCTGCTGATCGCATAGGGTTCGCGATTGAGACCAATCGCGAACTGGCGCGAAATCACCACCAGGAATATCGCCAGCTATTTGAAATCTTATTGGAAACTGACGGAGGGTTCCTGCTTCATTGCTCCGCCGGGAAGGATCGTACCGGGTTTGGTGCAGCGTTAATCCTCGCGACACTCGGTGTCGATGAGGAAACCATTATGGAAGACTACCTGCTGACGAACCAGGCGCAGTGCCTGCGCGAGTTCACCCAGTCCACATTGCGTCCTTTCTATGGGGATCATATTGACGATACGAGCATGGAAGTAATAGGTGGTGTTCGACCAGAATTTCTGCAGGCTGCACTTGATGAGGTCCAGGTAACGCATGGGACGATAACGGGTTACCTCGAAGAGATCGGTATCGATGACAACAGGAAACAGGAGTTGCGCCGCAAACTGCTGACCTCCTGAGATCTTAATGAAGTGCTAATACCGTCACTGATCAAGGTTTTATGGCCCAGCTGTCTCTGCAAGCACCTCGCTTAAAGTCCGGGCTAACTGCGAATGAGTATAGGGTTTCTTCAGTAGCGCGTAGTCTGATGAGCCCTGGCGAAAATTGACCCCTCTTGGATAGCCGGACGTCAGCAAAACCTTCAGTTCAGGGTTCTTATCCAACGCGGTTTGTGCCAGTTCCACGCCGCTCATGCTGCCAGGCAATACCACGTCGGTGAACAGGAGATCAAAGCTTGTGCCTAATGACAACTGCTGCATCGCCTCATCCGCATTTTCAGCTTCCCGTGTCTCATAACCCAGTTCAGATAAAAGCTGAACGACAAGCTCACGCACGGCCGGCTCGTCTTCCACCACCAGGACGACTTCACCCTTACCCTGCGGCACCTCTTGTGACTCAGTCGCTTCAGGCTCAATAGGCTTATCACCATATTCAGGCAGATACATTTTTACTGATGTCCCCTGGTTGGGTTCACTTGCGATACTCACTTTTCCATGGCATTGCTTAATAAAGCCATAAACCATACTGAGTCCGAGACCGGTCCCTTCTCCTGCTTCCTTGGTGGTGAAAAATGGATCAAAAACCTGCCCGATGATCTCGCTTGGCATACCAGAACCGGTATCACTTACAGTAATACAGATGAAGTGCCCGGGGTTAAGGTTCTCTTGTGCGGATGTATAGTCTTCGTCCAGAAAGAGGCTATCCAGCCTGATGGATAAAGTACAACCATCGGTCATGGCATCCCTGGCATTAATTGCCAGGTTCAGCATAGCGCTTTCAAGCTGGACCGCATCTGTTTCACACAACCACTGGCGATCAGCTATCTGTAGCTCCAGTTCTACAGCTTCCCCAAGGGTCAGCTTCAAAATATCCTGCATCCCTAACAACAGCTCCCGCAGTTCAACTACCTGGATTCGTAATGGCTGCTTGCGCGCATAAGCCAGCATATGTTGAACCAGCTTTGCCGCGTGATCAGCGGCCACCAGGGAGGAATTAAGATTACCTAGAAGGGGGTGATCTTCATCCAGGCCATTGAGTGCCAATTCAAGATTCCCCATGATCACAGTCAATATATTGTTAAAATCGTGAGCAATCCCCCCTGTCAGTTTTCCAATTGCTTCGAGCTTTTGTGACTGACGTAACTGGTCTTCTAGTTGTATCTGCTCGGTGACATCCTGTGATGAACCACGTGTGCAAGTCACTCTACCCTGATCATCAAGCTCAACCTCGCAGACCTCCCTGATATGACGAATAGTTCCACTGGGTAATATCAGCCGATATTCGATGGTATATCCCTTGCCCGCGGCCAGCGACTCGTTCTCTACGGCCTGGTAGTAATCCCGATCGTCAGGATGGATAAACCCTAAGTCAGCATCGGCGCTGAAATGGGTCTGCAGTACCTCGGTCACCGTCATTTCTCGAATGCGCGCAAACTCGTCCGAGCAAGCCACCATCCTGGAAAGAGTCCAGTCCCATTCATAAGTACCCAGCCTAGCGAGTTGTTCGGCCCGGCGGGCGTCAGCAAGTGTTTCAGTCATTGCCTGTACTGCTTCATTTCTAATAGCCTGGTCCTGCTTCAGGCGATTAAGCATGAGTTCAAATTCCTTGGCCAGGGCTCCAATCTCATCATCTCGGCGCACTTCTATCTTGTCCGGCAATTGTTCCTGGCCGCTAATGCCTTTCATCTGGTCTGCAAGCTCATTAAGTACATCTATAACTTCTCGTCGCATAAATAGCCTGATGGCAAGCATCGTTGCCAACGCAGCGAAAATCAGAATGAAGATAAAGGAATAAAAGGTGATCTGCCCCTGACCACTGATGAGCCGTTTTTGTTCGAACTTCAATACGAAATCAACACTACCATCGATACTTCTGACTGGTAGCACTACCCGGGTAGTTTCATCCGTTCTTTCGATCACCTCATCCACCATCTGGTCTTGCTGCTCGACACTGGTGTCTTCAGAGTTAGGGGACAACACGAAATCCAACTGCGCCACGCTTGCTATCTACGCGAGTTCATCCGGTGTCAGGAGGCGACCAAAGACGAGTATGCCCCGACTCGGTCCGGCATCATTACTTCTAAGAATATGCAAGGAGACTAATATCATGGGGCCAGCATCGGTCTCCACGATACCTGCTACTCTGTCTTCAAGTTCGGAGCCAGGGAAGAGATATTCTTTGCGCCAGGAAGGCTTGTCAAATTTGCTCAACTGCAGTCGCTGCAGAGTTTTATAGTCCCTGATACCCTGATAGTGAACCCTGTTGGTGTTATCGATGAACATTATCAGGTTCAGCCGCAAGATCTCATAGGTCGAATCAGTCAGATTTGATTCGACAAAATCGGGGGAAGCATCCACCATAAAGGCATAGGCATCATCCCAGGAGGCCCAGTCCTCTGTATACAATGCAAGGGAATCAATCTCCTTTGCAATGACGACTCTCAGTCGATCAATCTCTCCATTTTCTAGCGCGGATTCCAGTGCTAAAAAACGATCGAAAACCAGCAGGCGATAAGCTCCCACACTAACGAGGGTTAAGAGTAGAAACAAAACGAAAAGGATCAGTTCTATGCGGCGGGTAAGTAGCAAGCTACACTCCAGAAAGTCCGGATACTATGGTCTCTCATTCCCTGACGCCTTTCAATCTGTTCAGGTGAGGAGCCTGCAGCTCTGACACAATCTACACACTGTGTTTCAGGGCGGTACTGTCGCCGTTGATATCCTGTTTTCCAGCTTGCTGATATTTGTCCTTGGCTATAACTGTCAATTGCTTGATTGGCAGGGAGAAGCGGAACAGGGAGTGAATCTGATCAACCACAAACAGGTCTCAGGTTCACTTACCGATACGCTTATTCCAGTGGGATACATGAACTGTATTGATACTGTTAATTGAAATGGAAACCCGCTAATTTGCCAGTGGAAATAGCGATACAGTAATAGGTTATGGTTGCAACATTTTCAGTTTCGCTCCTCCTGGCGAAATGACTTCACCGGCTTCGTTCTTAACAAATAGTTCCACACCAACAACAGAGGAAGCCATATCAATGTCCGTAACAGTGCCGCCGGCGGTAAGCACCTCACCCAGATAAGCGGCCCTTCTGTTGCTATAGTTGAAAGATAATAGCTCGCTTCGACCCTCCATCCAGTTCAGCGCACATTGGCTCATCCAGTCCCCCTGCAAGGGACCATCGATAACGATTCCAGGATGGTGCTCTACCTCTGTTGTATAACTTTCATCGTAGTGAATTCGGTGAGCATTCCAGACCGCTGCATTGTAGAGAAACAGGCTGACATTTGTTGCGGTATGCTCACGCTCAGGCAGCCTATCGCCGACCTTGATACCCATTAATTCAGTCATATTGTTATCACCTTGCTATGGCAGTTTGAACCTCATCAAGCACCGGTTCGCCTGACTCGTTCGTAATGGCAAGCGTGCGGACAGTAAATATCAGCGGGCCTGTTGAGCCCTGTTTCTCATACATGTCAGTTATTCGCTGGGTACCGCTCAATCGATCGCCTGGCCTGATGGGTTGATATTGATGTATTTCCGTACCACCAGCCATTACCCTTCGCAGCGGCAATCGAGGCCCCTGACCGCTTCCCCGGGGTAAACCGTCAGGCCTTAGAGCTTCTATTTCCCTGACGGTGCTGAACAGGTTGAAAATGAACATGGGTGGCGCCTCATCACCTTCCAGGTACTTCTTCTGGCATTGTTCGGTTGCCACGGCGTATTTGACGATATCGCGTCGGCTGATTTCAACAGTCCTGGTTGGTTCTGCCTTGCCTATCCAGGCGCGATGCTCCTCTGTTAACAAGTCCTGCATTGGTTGCCTCTTCATTTAGTCGAGCTGACTCTTGCAGGCCATTGTCATGGTGACGTGCGCAGAAGGCAACAGCATAAGTTTCATTGCTTGCAGGTCACCATAATACTGTATATATTAACAGTCCTGTATATATAAACAGTTTTCTGATGAAAGAGCGCGACCCTTCGGCTATTGCTCAGGATGATGGGCACACGACCCAGGGTGAGGGCTATGCTGAACTGCATTGCATCAGCAACTATTCGTTCCTGCGCGGTGCATCTCACCCGGAGGAACTGGTTACTCAGGCATCAAGACTCGGGTATGACGCCCTTGCCATTACTGATGAATGTTCAATGGCTGGCGTGGTCAAGGCACATGTCGCCGCCAGAGAGTGCAACCTCAAACTGGTTGTTGGCAGTGAGTTTCACCTGGATGAGGATATCCACCTGGTATTGCTGGCCAAAAACCGTATCGCCTATGGACAGATTTGCAACCTGATTACGATTGGCAGACGCAGGGCAGACAAAGGTGAATACCAGCTTTCAATCAGTGACCTGGAATTTGCCATGGATCAGTGCCTGGTGATATGGATCCCCAATAGAAAAGAGCCCCATCACTTAGATTTCGGAAAGCAATTGCAGCATCTCTTTCCAGGCAGGCTCTGGCTTGGCCTGGAGATTTTTCCTGATGGAAATGAAATTGAATGCTATGAGCATGCGCTTAACTTATCTGGTCAATTGAAATTGCCCCTTGTAGCTGCTGGTGATGTGCATATGCATCACCCTGACAGGAAAGCATTGCTGGACATTGTCTCCGCTATACGTATGCGTCAGTCAATCCAACTTGCAGGGCGTTTACTGTTTGCCAACCGGGAAAAATACCTGCGCCCTGTACAGGTAGTCAAAGCTCTCTACCCGACGGAGCTTCTTGCCAACACACTACAACTGGCAAATCTCTGTGACTTTTCCCTGGATGAGCTTCGCTACGAATATCCGGAAGAGCTGGTACCACCACACCTCAGCCCTTCAGCTTATTTGCGGCAACTGGTGGAAGAAGGCGTGCGCGTGCGCTGGCCTCACGGAGAACAACCCGAAATAAGAAACCTGATCGAGAAAGAGCTGAAACTGATCGAAGAGTTGCAGTATGAGTACTATTTCCTCACGGTTTTCGACATCGTACATTTTGCCAGAAGTCAGAAAATACTATGCCAGGGGCGGGGGTCCGCTGCCAACAGTGCGGTTTGTTATTGCCTTGCGATTACTGAAGTTGATCCGACCAAAATCAACCTCCTGTTCGAGCGGTTTATATCAAAAGAACGGGATGAACCACCGGATATTGATGTGGACTTTGAGCATGAACGTCGTGAAGAAGTCATCCAGTACATCTACAAAAAGTATGGCAGACACAGGGCTGCCATTGCAGCTACCGTAGTAACTTACCGGCCAAAGAGCGCAATCAGGGATGTAGGCAAGGCCCTTGGACTGGATCTTCAGCTCACTGATCATCTCGCTAAATCCCTGTCCTGGTGGGATAAGAGAGAAATATTACTGACAAGGTTTGAAGAAGCAGGTGTTAATCCCCGTAGCCCTGTCATCGGTCAGTTTATTGAACTGATTGATCAGATATTAGGGTTCCCACGACACCTTTCACAACATGTTGGCGGCTTTATCATCTCCAGCGGCCCGCTTTCCCACCTTGTCCCTGTGGAAAATGCCGCGATGGATGAGCGAACAATTATCCAGTGGGACAAGGATGACCTTGAATCCCTTGGGTTGCTCAAAATTGATGTACTGGCGCTTGGCATGCTGACCTCGATTAGAAAAAGCCTGCACATGATCAATGCCTATCGGGGAACGCAATTGTCACTCGCATCAATTCCTGTTGAAGATCCCCTGACCTACCAGATGTTGCAGCGAGGTGACAGCATTGGTGTATTCCAGGTTGAGTCCCGCGCCCAGATATCCATGTTACCCAGGCTAAAGCCAGCAAATTTTTATGACCTGGTTATTGAGGTTGCTATCGTACGACCCGGTCCCATTCAGGGAAAGATGGTCCACCCCTATCTCAAACGCAGGAATGGCGAGGAGGAAGTCACCTATGCGAACGAGGCAGTCAGGTCTGTCCTGGAGCGCACGCTGGGCGTCCCTATTTTCCAGGAGCAGGTTATTAAACTTGCAGTCGTTGCTGCCGGTTTTACACCCGGAGAAGCAGACCAACTCCGGCGCGCCATGGCGGCCTGGAAACGTAAGGGTGGCCTGGATAATTTCCAGCAGAAACTGGTCAACGGCATGCTGGAGCGCGGGCATGACCGGGAGTTTGCTGAACGTATTTTTGAGCAGATAAAAGGTTTCGGTGATTACGGCTTTCCTGAGTCCCATGCCGCCAGTTTTGCACTGCTGGTTTATGTTTCCGCCTGGCTCAAATGTCACGAACCTGCCGCATTCTATTGCGGCCTGCTAAACAGCCAACCCATGGGATTTTACTCCCCCTCACAGCTGGTCCAGGATGCAAGAAGGCATGATGTTGAAATCAGGCCCATCGACATTGAACACAGCCAATGGGAATCAATTCTTGAACAACCAGCGCCTGCCTCTGACAGGCATCTCCCAACCCATATACCGCAACCCGCTGTTCGCCTCGGGTTTCAGCGTATCAAGGGACTCAGGGAAGATGCCGCGACACGTGTTATTTGTGCTCGAAACCAGTCACCAATTCTAAATATGGATGACATTGCAAGAAGGGCACGACTGGACCGGGGAGACCTGTCACGGCTGACTGAAGGTGGTGCCTTCAAGAACCTGTCCGGTCACCGCTACCAGACACACTGGGATGCAAAAGGCATACTTCCGGAAACACCCCTCTTAAGCCAGGTAGCAGAAGAAAAAAGCCAATACGGCAAGGTGCTGCTGCCTGCCCCACTGGAAACAGATGACTTGCGGGCTGACTATACCAGCCTTGGCCTGACACTCGGTCGACATCCGATGGCCATGTTAAGGGACATGGGGGAACCTTTTAGCCGCTGTAGAACAGCAAGAGAACTGGAGGATATTAATCATGGCCGTTTTGTTCAGGTCTGTGGAATTGTCACCGGCAGACAGCGCCCCTCCTCTGCTTCCGGTGTATTGTTCCTGACACTGGAAGATGAAACCAACAATGTCAATGTGGTGATCTGGACCCGCATTCTTGAAAATTATCGTGCAGCGGTTGTACAGGGCCGGCTGCTTCAAATAAAGGGAGTAATAGAGCGCAAGGATTCCGTTATACATGTCATAGCGGGACATGTTGAAGACCTGAGTCAGTACCTGGAACATTTTTCGCTGAAATCGAGGGATTTTCGTTAGCTATGTTCTAATAGACTGCTGAAAAGCAGACTGTTAGACCGATATATGGATGTATCGGCCGCAAATCAACAACGTAAGTTGTTGATTTGTCGCGAGCGGGCTTAAGGACCGCGACCCTGAAAAAGTGCAGGTAAAGTACTTTTTCAGCAACCTGTGAGAGATAAAATAGAAGAACTTTCCCTGAGGTTCCTACAATGCAGCTTCACTTTGATAATTCCTTTGCCGGGATGCCTGACCGATTTTTCACCAGACAACCGCCAACGCCAGTTAAAAAACCTGCTCTCATCAAGGCAAACAATCAATTGGCACAACGGCTTGGTATCGACCCGGTATGGCTCGAATCTGGTGAAGGAGTCATGGTTATCAGTGGTAACCATGTGCCTGAAGGTGCCGACCCTATTGCTACCGTTTATGCAGGCCATCAGTTTGGCAACTGGAATCCACAGCTTGGCGATGGTCGGGCGGTCCTGCTCGGAGAAATCATTGGCAGTGATGGTGGCCGTTATGACATACAGCTAAAGGGAGCGGGCCAGACACCCTACTCTAGAATGGGAGACGGCCGGTCACCACTCGGTCCCGTTTTGCGGGAATATATTGTCAGTGAGGCTATGGCTGCACTCGGTATTCCAACCACCAGGGCTCTGGCCGCGGTGACCACGGGAGAAGATGTTTACAGGGAGGAAAGCTTACCCGGTGGTGTCCTTACCAGGGTTGCGAAAAGCCATGTCCGCATTGGCACCCTGCAATTTTTTGCCGCTCAAAACGATATCGAAGGACTTAGGATATTGATTGAACACATCATTGCACGGCACTATCCCGAAGTTGCAGAGAGCCCGAACCCGGTGCTGACGGTGTTCGAGTCGATCATACAAAAACAGGCCAGCCTTGTCGCAAAGTGGCAGATGGTGGGTTTCATTCATGGCGTCATGAACACAGATAACGTGCTCCTGTCGGGAGAGACAATAGATTATGGACCTTGTGCTTTCATGGATACTTATGATCCCGCGATGGTATTCAGTTCCATCGATCAAAATGGCCGCTACGCATACCGTAATCAGCCTGGAATTGCCCACTGGAATCTAGCATGTCTTGGCCAGGCATTGATTCCCCTGTTAAATGATAGTCGAGATATCGCGACTGAGCTTGCTAAAGGCGCACTCGATAAATTCCCGGAATGCTTCCTTGATGAATATATGGCTGGTCTAAGAAGCAAACTCGGGCTCACGACTGCAAGTACTGAGGACGAAGCACTTGCAAAAGACTTTCTGAGTCTGCTCACAAAAAATCAATGTGACTTTACGCTTGCTTTTCGTCGAATCAGCGAACTGGCTGACGAAAATATGGAAAGTAGCGTAAGTCCACTTTTTGAGTTCCCGGAAGGCTTTGCACCCTGGCTTGACCGTTGGAGGGCTCGGTGTTTTGCTGAGGAAATTTCCTCAGCAGAGCGTCATGCCCGCATGCACCGGACCAACCCGTCACTGATTCCACGCAACCACCTCATAGAACAGGCCATCAAAGATGCTTACAACGGCGATTTCGGGTTATTCCACCGACTGAATGACAGACTCTCATCGCCATTCGATGAGATGAGCGGAGATGAGGCAATGGCCAGGCCGCCATCATCAGATCAAATCGTCCACCAGACATTCTGCGGCACTTAAAAGAGAAGGATGCTGAATCAGATCGCATGAATGACTATCTAGCCACCCACCTCCAGGGCTAATGCCAGGACAATAGCGACCAGAAACAAGAAACCGGAATCACGAGCATACCGGAATGCAGCGGCAGAATACCAAAGTGGCCATATGTCCTCCGGATATTGATCAGGCTTGAGCAATGGTGCCGGGCAGCTAAATCGCTGACAAAATCCCAGTAGTGACGGAACTGACCCGGCAAACAGAAGCAGCCAATACATGGATTGGGTCAAGATCATAGCGGCCAGCAGGCACCACTGAACGGCAACCAGGCCCAGGCAAGTGAAACGGGCAGCGCGGCGACCCATTACAAGGGGTAACGACCACACCTTCCTGTCCATATCATCATTATACTTATCAATATGCTTCCCCATTATGACGAGCGTCGGGCCAATGCCGTAGACAAGCGAAAACATCAAAATATTCGAGCTCAGATTTCCAGTCATGACAAAATAACTACCTGCTACCATCAGCGGCCCCCAGACCAGTAGCACCGATATTTCACCCAGGGCAAAGTGCTTGAGCGGCCAGGTATAGAAAACGACGAAGAAGGCGCCGACCATCGTCAGGTAAACAACAACAGCCCCGATCTGGGAAAAGAGATATAGCGCGCAGAGAAGTGGAATACACCCGGTTACACAGAGCACGACCAGGAAGACCTGACCGGAAACCAGGTCATCTTCCAGGACATGAACACCATAACGGCGCCTGAAGTAGTTGCCATGATCGATTCCCTTACGATGGTCTACCCAGTCATTCAGCAGGTTATTTGTCCCATGCGCGAACGTTAAACCAATCATCAGGGTAATAGCCCGGTCCAAATAGAAGACGCCATCGAGTTGTGCAGACAGGATACCAATTGCACAGGCCATAATTGTCAGCGGCAGGACGACTGAGCGAACCATCACCAGCCAGCGAGTGAACCAGGACAATTTATTCCACTCCTGTTTACCCAGCCTCGGCGATCTGAGAAGTATCCCGCCTATTGTCAGTTCAGCAGAGGTAGCATTACCAGCCATGTTCTCAGGCCCTAAGTTGTATTCCGGTAATAGTATATGAGCAAGGCCCACCAATGTTTGATCTACACCTCATAACACCAGGTTTGGTACTATTGAAGGTAACACTAATCAATATGAATCTTTTATCAATGTCGCGTTTTCTCACTCCTGCTATTGCAACCTGCATGTTCACCATTTCCCTGTTCGGCTGTTCACCTGAAGTTGAACCGCACCCTGACAGGAATGCACTGGTTATCCAGGCCGACTTTGCCGGCGAGGTAATGGTGGGCGTTGCCTACAGCGTAAGCAAGGACCTGGATATCTTCAACGTGAGGCCCCTGATTCCTTTGTACGACATCCGGTCTGCCAGCAAAAACCTTGCTTACAATGCGCAGACCTGGCCAGCAGGTACGGTGTTTGTTTCCGTTGTAGATCCCGGTGTAGGTACCGACCGGAAGTCAGTTGTTCTGGAAACCAGGAATGGGTTATTTTTTGTCAGCCCTGATAATGGATCGCTTTCTGATCCTGCATCTCAGTACGGTATCAGTGCGGTTAGAGAAATCGATGAGTCCGTAAACCGGCGTCCTGAGACTGACTGGTCCCACACCTTCCATGGCCGGGACGTTTATTCCTATACGGGCGCCCGGCTTGCAGCTGACGCTATTTCCTTTGACCAGGTTGGCCCGCTACTGGAGCCGAAGGTGATCATGCTGGACACACTGGGTGCTAAACTGGAAAACAGCATCCTCCGCGGATTCGTTATCGGCGGAACAGGTCGACTTGGCAATATTTCCTTCAGCATTGATCGACATCTTTTTGATGATATCAATCCCGTCTATGGTGAAACCTTCAAAATCACAATCAAAAACAAGGACGCGGTTGCGTGGCACGGGAATACATCCTATGTGAAATCTTTTGGCGATGTGCCTGTTGGTGATAACCTGCTGTTCGTAAATTCTAGCGGGGATCTAAGCCTTGCTATCAACCAGGGGAACTTTTCCCACGAGTTCAGTATTAAATCTGGAAAGGATTGGGCTATTGAAATAAGCCGGCAGTGACAACTAGAACAAAACTCATTGCATGTGGCTTTGCCATACTGATATTTTCCGCCCTCGCGACGGTACTGTTCAACCGGTTGCGGGTTGATGTCAAATCCGTCGATTTCGCCCAATTCCCTGCTGGGCCTCAGCGTAAGCAGGCATTCTTTAACTATTTCCTGCCGATCATCGAAGCGGAAAATACCCGGATACGCGAAAAAAGGGAGAGGCTACTTCAGGTAATGGCAAATGACGGAAGAAGCAGAAGAGACGTTGAGTGGACAGAGGATATCGCACTTGAATTCGGCATAGATAGGTTCGATGTCTCTAACCAGGGCAATTGGTCTCTTCTCATGAATCGGGTTGATATCATTCCACCATCCCTGGCGCTGGCCCAGGGGGCAAATGAGAGTGCATGGGGGATGTCAAGATTCTCGACAGAGGGGAATAGTTTTTTTGGTCACTGGTGTTTTAGCCCTGGATGCGGACTGGTACCACTCATGCGCGACCCAGGCTCAAACCACGAGGTAGCAAAATTTGATTCCCCCCGGCAGTCTGTTGAGCGATATGCCTTTAACCTGAACACCCATGCCGCCTATAAAGACCTGCGCCAAATCAGAAGCTCACTGCGCGAAAATGGAGAAGCCCTCACCGGCAGTAAACTTGCAGATGGGCTTACTAATTACTCCACCAGGCGTGAGAAATATATCAACGAGTTGAAAGAGATGATCCGATTCAACAAGCTGGAAAAACTGGATCCAGGCTAGGGATCGAACAATACGCCGGGGTTCAGAATCGAATTCGGATCGAAGGTTTTCTTTGCGGCCCTGAGAGCCTTTTCGTGTAAATCGGGTGTTTGCCTGGCCCAGTGCTCAGCATGCATTCTACCGACGGAGTGATGGTGGGTAATTGTGCCGCCGGCCGTTAGCAGGACTTCGCTCGCAACATCCTTAATCGCTTGCCATTGCTCCGCCTCACCCCCAAGCGTACCCATGCCACTGAAGGTATAGTAAGGAGCGGGTCCATCGGTGTAAACATGGGTGAACCGACAAGACAGGGTATGGGCTTTGCCAAAGGTTTCATTCAATACCCTGCCCACTCTATCGCGAACCTCGGCATCAAACGCCGGCCATTTATCCCAGGTGACAGATGTTTCGAAGGTGTCCGTAATCAGGCCAAGGCCGTTAGTAAGCCCGGCGTTAACACCAATGAATGAACTGCGCCAATTACCAACTGCTCCGTCCCTACCGGTGGTCTCATTGGAACCGCCTGAAATCTGGATCTGTTCGTCCTCTATGAGGCCACCGTTATCACGGGCTATTTCCACGGCAAATCTAATGAGGTCGCCCTGCGGGATGTCCGATGATTCGAAGCCAATAATCAGAAGTGCATGCTTGCCATCCAGGCCGGCGGCACGACCTGCCTCCTCCGGATCTAGTAACCTGAGATTCGCTGGCCAGAGCTTTGCCTGCACCAGGTGGCGTATAGCAGTGTAAGCCTGTTCCCAGGAAGGGAAGGCAATGCCGGCATTTGCCCTAAAAACCGGTCGTTTCTGAATACGCATCCATGCCTCGGTAATAATTCCAAGGGTACCTTCAGAACCGATGACCATCCTGTCAGGGCTCGGGCCTGCACCACTGCCGGGCAGGCGTCTCGATTCCCACCATCCCTGTGGGGTAACCATTCGAATTGATTCCACAAAATCATCGATATGGGTGTGGTTGGTTGCGTAGTGACCACCTGAACGCGTAGCGATCCACCCACCAAGGGTGGACCAGGGGAAACTCTGAGGGAAATGACGAAGCGTATAACCTTTGGGGCGAAGCGCATTCTCAAGGTCCGGGCCAAATATTCCTGCCTGGATCCGAGCGGCCCGGGAAGTTTCATCAATTTCCAGCACCTTGCCAAGGCGCTCCATGTCGATAGTCACCGCGCCCGAAGCGGAGTCCGGTACGCTCACACCATCAACAACTGTCGTTCCACCACCATAGGGAATAGCGGCATAGCCATTGCCATCACACCAGTCGAGCACCGATTCAAGCTGATCTTCAGTATCAGGGTAAGCAACGGCATCAGGCGGGTGCTCAAAGTCGCCCCTTAGTGCTCGATTTAGTTCGAGAAAGTGCCCGCCATAGGTGTGAGTTACACGCTCGGTTTTGTCTGTCGTGACAACACTTGATAAGGTATCCGGTACCGTAATTCGAGGATCGCGCAGTTCAATATTTTCAATACGCGGTATCTCTGGTACAGAAATTTTAACACCGTAACTGTGTGATAACAGGTCAGCAACTTCAAGGCGCTGCGCGGGTGTTGGTTCATCCTCTTGCCAGCCCCAGGTCCAGAAACTTCGTCTCCCGCGTTGCCCTTGCTCAGCCACAGTGGGTGCCCCTAATCCGGTAAACCCAGTACACGCTTGGCAATAATGTTTCGCTGAATTTCGTTGCTGCCGCTATAGATTGAGCCGGCACGGGAAAAGAAAAACTCGTGTACCATCTCCCGTTCATCTTCAGAGAATTCATCTTCATCCACGCCGAACCCCAAGGAACCACGCAGCCTGGTTTTGAGGTCGTGATAATCCTGTACCAGTTCACTGTTCACAACCTTGAATATAGAGGTCGCTGGTCCCGGTGTCGCACCATCTTGGGATTCTTCAACCACCCGGCGCTGGGTGAGATGCAGGGCTGCAATATTCATCTGGTAGCTGGTAATTTCGTCTCTGACAATGGGGTCGGCAAGTTTGTCGTCGACGGTTCCAATAAACTCACGCGCGACATCCTGAATTTCGGAGTCATCACCGGTAGTGCTACCGGTAACCAGTGCCTCCATACCGGATCGTTCATGTTGTAGCAACCTTTTGCCCACGGTCCACCCCTTGTTCAACTCTCCAACCAGGTCGTCCCGTGCAGCAAGGGCATTGTCGAAGAACGTCTCGTTAAAGGTTGAAACCCCGCTCAACAGGGCAATCGGCTTTACCCTCACACCTGCCTGGTCCATGGGAAGCAGCATAAAACTGATACCCTCATGTTTTGGTACATCCTTGTTGGTCCTGACGAGTATAAACATCCAGTCAGCATGTTGGGCTCCAGATGTCCATATTTTGGAACCATTGATAACATAGTGATCACCATCAAGTACCGCGCGGGTTTGCAGGCTCGCCAGATCAGATCCGGAGCCTGGTTCACTATAGCCCTGACACCATTCAACTTCGGCTCTGGCTATTCTGGGCAGATGTCTCTGCTTTTGTTCATCCGTTCCGAACTCCAACAGAGTGGGGCCAATCATGCTGGTTCCAAAACTCGATAGTGCCGGGCGCGCCTGGATGGCAGCCATCTCTTCCAGTAAAACGACATATTCAGCCGTACTGAGCCTACCGCCACCGTATTCCTTTGGCCAGTTGGGGACAGTCCAGCCCTTTTCAACCATGCGCTGCAGCCATATCCTGGTATCAGCATCCCTGATTGCGATCTTGGTGCTGCCGTTTGATATTTCCCCGGGACCTCTTGCGCCGGGCGGGCAATTTTTTTCCAGCCAGTCCCTTGTCTCAGTGCGAAAGTCGTCAATATCCATGCTGGTCTCACTTTATCGAATTAGGCAAACATTGAAGCTATCAAAAACACATGACTCCCGCCACCGGCGGGCAGTACATTTTTTTGAACTCTGTATTGAGACGCAGGGGTATAAAGAGCGACAGCACTGTCCCCACAAAGAACGGAACTGATTCTGACCCATGAAGTTTCTCTAGGCTCCAAAGTCAGGATCCCGCCGCTCCATCAGCGCACTAACACCCTCTGTTGCATCGGGTCCCATGAAATTCAACATTTCAAAGGCAAGGCTTGCGTCAAAGGCTGGCGCGGCCTGGTTTATCCACAAATTTAATGCCCGCTTAGTCCACTGGGTCGCATCCACTGGTCCCTGGCTGATTTTCAGAGCCACACGCATGGCTTCGTCCATCAGCTCTTCCAGTGGCACAGACTTGCTCACCAGCCCTATCTGATCCGCGGTCTTACCATCAATGAATTCAGCCGTTAACAGATAATATTTTGCCTTTGCCAGCCCACATAACAGTGGCCAGATAATGTTTGCATGGTCACCCGCTGCAACACCCAGGCGCACGTGGCCGTCTGTAATGCGTGCTTCTTCTGCCATGATGCTGATGTCCGCCATCAGGGCAACCGCCAGGCCCGCACCCACAGCGACGCCATTGATAGCGGAGATGATGATCTTTGAGCATTGGGTCATTCCGTAAACAAGGTCTCCCGCTTCCTTAAACGCCTGTTTCATACCCGCATAGTTCTGCGTCATGCTGCTGATCCATTCAAGGTCACCTCCGGCTGAAAAAGCTTTGCCTGCTCCGGTCACCACGACTACCCTGGTCTGGGTATCTGCATCAACATCGAGCCAGACCCGCGACAATTCATTGTGTAGTTGTGCATCAGTGGCATTGAGCACCTCCGGCCGATTTATTGTTATTAGCAGAACACCCTGCTCTCTCCTTTCAATCAAAAGTCCCTTGTAATCCTGAAACCATTTATCCGTCATATGTCACTTCTCCTGCATCATTGATAGCTCATCGGAACCGGCAGCGTTCAGCCGTTGATGAGGGCTATCATTTTAACGTCCCCCCCGAATAATCTCTCGCTCAACAACTCACTTCACAAGCTCTCGCCTAATGTGCGAAGCTAAGATACCTGAGTCAGCACCCTAACCTTGAGGTATCACTATGACTGTTCGCACTGCTACTGTTTTTGTATTCCTTGTGCTTATTGCCGCGTGCAACCAAGAGAGCAAGCCCCCGGAGCCTGAGGCAGAGGAATTGGAGTCTAAAGCGCCCGAACTGACCATCATGGCGCGCGGTGCCGCTATTGCCGGTGCCAACGGCATCCATTTCTCACCAGACAACCTTCTCTATGTCGCTTCTGTTATGGGGTCAAATATCACCGTGATAAACCCGGAGACTGGTGAAATCATTAGACAATTAGGGGCTGCAGAAGGGGTGGTTGGACCAGACGACCTTGCGTTCAATTCAGATGGCGACTTCTACTGGACCTCGATTCTTACCGGTGAAGTAGCAGGCTTCACCGCTGGCGGCGAACGACTAGTCGCCGCACAATTGGCTCCTGGTGTTAATCCTATAACCTTTTCCGATGATGGCCGACTGTTCGTGTCTCAATGTTTTTTCGGCGTCAACCTTTATGAACTTGACCCGAAGGGTACGCAGCCCGCCCGGTTGATATCAGATCAGCTTGGACCTGGTTGTGGCTTGAACGGTATGGACTGGGGACCCGATGAGCGGCTTTACGGACCAAGATGGTTCACCGGGGAAATTGTCAGTTTTAACGTCGATGACAACAGCATGCGGGTTGAAGCGACCGGATTCAAAACACCAGCTGCCGTAAAATTCAATAGCAAGAATGAACTTCACGTAATGGATACCGGCACAGGCGAAATATTCAAACTCGGTGCCGATGAGAGGTCGGTGATAGCTACTCTGACCCCCGGCCTCGACAATTTTACCTTCGATGAAAATGATAATTTATTCGTTTCAAGCTTCGTCGATGGTTTCGTCAAGCGAGTTGAGAAAGACGGGTCATCCACAGACCTGCTCCCTTCCGGAATGGCTCACCCGGCTGGAATTACCCTGTGGGAGAATCAGATCGTGGTTGCCGACTCAAATTCAATTCATTTCTTTAACAAGACATCCGGAGAGCTGGAGTTAATACAGAGAAACGTCTTTAGTGTCGGTGAAATGGGGGGCGCCATTAATCTCGCGGCGGATGGCAGCAACCTGATCCTGGTCTCATGGTTCGACAATGATGTCAGGGTATGGGATCCAAAGGCCGAGAAGGTCATTGAACGCTATTCCGGTCTCGCGGCACCCACCGCTGCTGTTCGCTACTCCGGCAAACTCATCGCCACAGAACATGGCAACCAACGTGTTGTTTCACTCGGAGAATCAGGTGTTACTGAACTGTTTAGTATGGAAGCACCCACCGGGATGAGTGTACATGGTGGTTCGCTTTACGTGACGGATCGCGAACTTGGTCGCATCTACAGGATTGGCTCTAATCATGAACTCCTGGCTCAACCTGAAGTCGTCGTTGAAGGCCTGGACGCACCCGAGGGTGTAGCCGCCAGCGATGACGGGTTTATTGTGATGGAGGCCGCTAAAGGCAACATTGTCGCCATCAGTGAACAGGGAGAAAGACAGCTGCTGGCGAACATCCCAGCGGGCAGCGAAGCCGCGACCAATGATCAGCCTCCTTCCATGTTTTTTAATGGCGTAGGTCTTGATGCGGACGGGACAATTTATGTCACCGGCGAAGCCAGCCGAATGCTCTATAAAATCAGCCGGCCTTAAACTCCTACTGTACGGATATCCCGCCATCAACCGCTACGACCTGACCCGTGATCATTCTCGCCTTGTCCGATGCGTAGAACACAGATAGATCACCAATGTCTTCAGGGGTTTGTTCGCCTCCCAGTGGTGTCATTCCCTCTACAACCGATTCAAATATCTGCCTTTGTGTCATATTAGCGAGTTCAGGTTGGGTCGCCTGCATCTGCAACGTTAAGAATTCCCAGGCTCGAGTCCATAGGACGCCAGGGCAAATACAGTTAACGCGGATTCGCCGCGGTGCAAGTTCAATTGCCAGAGTTTTAGTGAGGTGCACCACGCCCGCCTTCGCCGCGCCATATCCTGGCATGGCCGTCGATGGACCGAGGGCCGCTATGGAAGCGATATTGATGATACTGCCTCCATCAGGCAGACTTGGTATCACGGCACGCGAAGAAGAAAAAGCGGTTCTGAGATTGAACATGAGTTGTTGATCCCACATTTCATCACTCATCCCCAGGGCAGCGGAATCTGACGCTGAGTTCTCAGCAGGTGTAATCTTAGGCCCCCCAACGCCCGCGTTATTAACCAGGACATCGAGCCTAGAGAATCTATCAATAACTTGTGCGGTGGCTTTAACCATTGATACCTGGCTTGCCGCATCCGCAACGAGCCCCATTGCATTTTCACCAAGCTCTGCAGCCGTAACGGGAATTAGTTCTTCATCCAGGTCCGTGATCGCGACGCTGGCTCCCGCGTCAAGGAAGCAGCGTGCTATACCTACGCCGATACCACGCGCAGCACCTGTAATCATTACTACCTTGCCCTTCATTGTTATGATGTACTTCCCTATTGTTGACCACAGCAAAACTGCCGGTGAGTTGTCTTGCTTTAACTGGTTGTCAGTATACAGATTGTCTGTCGATATGATGATCAGCGGTATAAAGTTTGATCAAGCGCCTGATTGATCAACAGATTCTGGAACCGGTCTGGGTCTGAAGCATTCAATAAATGTGACGAATCCTCGAAATAGACAATGTTTTTTAGGCGCGGCCAGTATGCTGGATTGCCTAACTGTTCGATAAGTCAATCCGGCAATAGCTGACGTAGAGACGAGAACAATCAGTCCAGCGGTGAGGACGGCTAGCGATTTCAAGACTTGGTTACGAAGCACTCAGTTTCCGCTCGCCTTAACCAGACCAGTCGCTGTCAAAGGAAGCTGCAAGCACCAATTGTTCGCGCATGATATCCATGCGTGTCTCCAGACCAGCCATCATGGACTGGAAGTTCTTTTCAGTGATCAGGTCCTTGAAGATAGGCTCGAAACCTGGTCGCCAGTGCTGGCGCCAGCCCTCATCTATTGCCCGTTGCAGGTGAATAAGCGCCATCTGCCCATTGTCTTCAATGCTGGAGAGCAGCGCTTGCTGGTACCAGATTTCTGGATCAACTTTCCCGGAAGCCTGGATCTTGGTGAGCTTCGCACTTACATCTGCAATTACCCGGTCTTTTCTTTCGGTAGTTTCTGACTTGCCTTTTCTATCCATGCCTGGGATGACTCAAAATCGCCAAGGTCGACATACAGTTCAGCAATTGATGCTGAACGTCCAAGATTTGGTTGCAGATCATAGGCTCTTTTATACTGGTTTAGTGCCTCATCCAGCCTGCCGCGCTGCTCGTTGATTCTTGCTGCTAACTCATAGGCACTTGGGTAGTAAGGGTCTGCCTCTACTATTTTTGCAAACACCTCCATTGCTTGTTGCTCACGCCCCTGGTCCAACGGGATACTGGCTACATTGAACCCAGCCACGGGAGACCTTGGGTCCAGTTTAAATGCTTTTTCATGCCAGGTGAGTTTCTCACCAGGGTCTTCCTTTAACTGGGCATACCACATGGTGGCCATTGCGTTACTGGGGCTCAGTTCCATCGCTCTTTCCAGCGCCTCTGCTGCTTGCTGTTTCATATGGCGTTGAATGTAAATAAGTCCCTGTACAGCGTGTCCCATACCTGAGTCAGGATCAATGGCAAGCGCCTTGTCAACAGCCTCCTGGGCATAGGGAATGTATTCTTCTGCTGACTCATACTCATAACTTGCCTGCAACGCGTAGGTTTCAGCGAGGCCAGCGTAGGCCTCTGCATAATTCGGATCAATGCTTATCGCCTTTTTGAAGAAACGTGCACCGTCCTGTAAAGAAACTTCAGTTCTGCGCGCAAGCTCTGCTTGCCCCATACTATTTGCAACCATTGCTTCCGGGCTGGCGGAACTTCGTGACTGGATTTTTTGCAGGTCCTTGCCAAGCAGTGTAATTTCAAGCTCGCCGACAACGGAGGCGGCTATATCGTCCTGGATCTGAAAGATATCGGTATACTCACGGTCATAGGTCTTCGACCAGAGATGACTGCCCTTCACGGTTTCTATCAGCTGCGCTGTCACCCTGATAGTGTCATTAATATCGTTTCGGCGGACACTGCCCTCAAGGGTAAATGCAACATCGAGCTCCTTGCCTATTTCCACTACATTCTTGCTGACACCGCGATAAGCGAACGATGATGTCCTTGCCGCGACCCGCAGTTCCTTGACCCGTGACAGTACCGTTAGCAACTCTTCCGTTAGACCATCCGCAAACATCTGGTCCTGCTCAACTTCACTAAAACTGTCAAATGGGAGCACACCGATTGAATGAATATTGTTTTCCGGTGCCGCGACAACCTCGATACTTTCTTCATCCATCCGGCTCTGCACGATGAACAACCCTACGACAAGCAGGAGTAGTACGCCGACAATCAGCAGCTCATTACTTCCCCCTATCAATCTAGACTCTTCACCTGTCCTGGCCTCTTTCGGCGTTATGTGGATACCACCCCTATCGACATCAAATATCCATGCAAGAATCAGCATGACGGGAAACCCGCCAATAAATGCAAAAACCAGATAGCGTATGATTGAGTCAGGAAGATTCAGGGTTGGGGACAAAATGTCGACAATCTGGATAATTGGCCAGAAAGCTATCACGTACAGGGTGGCAACGCGGATCACCCGCCGGCGCTTAAGCTCTTCAAATAGCGTCTGCAACCAGTCGCTGGTTTGCATGATCATCGCCTGTGGTGTGAATAGTCGCTAGTTTAGCAACTTCAGTCATCGATTCGAATATCACCAGAAACGGTATGCAGGCGAATATTTGCGCTGCCGTCACCCAGTGATGCTTCGAGTTCCTTGCTAAATGGAAACCTATCGTTAGGTTCATGATCTGACAGGTTGTTTGTGATATCTCCGCCTACCCCCGTATGGATACTCAAATGACCACTAACAGGTGATAATACTTCGAAAGTGATATCACCACTGACGCTCGACATTTCAACTGTTCCATCTGCTGTCAGTTTACCACGAACCTCAACATCACCACTGACGGCTGTGGAGCGCAGGCTGCTGAATTCTGAAAATTCTGCTTCTATATCGCCAGAAACCGTATCAAATACCGCATCGGAACTAGTCATTTCCAGGTGAACATCACCACTCACGGTCGCTATACGCACCTTCCCGGAAGCATCAGTTACATCAATATCCCCGCTGACGGTATTGATTTGCACCTGGTTTTCTATTTCGCCAGCCCTGATAAAGCCACTTATGGAACGGGCACGAAGCCCGCCGAGAACACTCACAACCCTTGTATCAGTTGAAACACCATCGAAATCCACCCTGGAACCCCTTGGCAGGTGAATTTCAAGATCTGAGCCATCGCCCCAGTTGATATTTCGTTGTGACAATTTGACTTTAATCAGCGCCCGATCACCTTTCACTTCAAAGATTAACTCTTCCGCAAGGTCATCCAACTCGCCAGTAATGTGAATTTCATCCTTGTCCCAGCCAATTATCTCCACCTTGCCCCTGGTATTATCAATTTTCACCAGACCATTGCCGGATGCAGCAAGCGTTTTGTCAACCTCATCCCCTGCGGATAGGGCGACTGATGCAAGCGCAGCGGCACAAGTCAGCAACACTGGCGATATGACTCGTGACTTATTCATAGTGTGTCCAGGTAATTCTCTAAAGTTTAGATGCATGGGGCTCAAAAAGGTTTAGATAGTATCGCCTGCCTCTTGAGCATTCTCATCTGTAACAACCGGCGCAGCATTCAGGAACGCAGCACAATTCTCGCTCTCACCATTCCGGGCTGTTCTTCCCTGTCTATGGAGATTTGCTGCACGACAATGCCCCTCTGCGACTGCATTTTGCTCAACATGCGCATCAAATCATCAAAGGCAACAGTATCAAACCAGACGCTAACCGCGCCTGACCCCTCTGGCTGGAGGCGGTTGGGTTTAATTCCTGCCTGCTGCGCAGCCCTCGACACAGCCGTTAGCAGGGATTGACCCGTGGGTACCTGCTTTGTCCCCTTGCTTGATGCACGCGCCTCTTTCTCACTTGCCCGCATATATTGAAGCAGGCTTAGCTGGCGCTCCAGTTCTGCTTCACTTGCTTCATGGTACTGACCTGCAGGATTCCATATTGCGAAGTAGAGAAACAGGCATGTAAAAACCGCGATGAGGAGCTTCAACGCAGATCGTTCCCGCTTTTCGAGCTGATGATAGCGTCCTGCCATTTTGCGCATTATCGATGGCATCATCTATCACCCGAAGACTTGATTTTGACGCTGCCTCGAACCGAATTCTCATCCTGCGAGATGGTCCCTATTTCAGCTTGCAAACCGTCCTGGGTGAGGCTTTCCACGAACGAAACCAGGCGCTCACTGCGTGGCGCTAAAAGCTGCAGGATCAGATCACCACGACTTTCATTATAATTAACGTTCTGCAACACCAGTTTGGATTCGTTTATTTTGACAACAGCTTTTGCAAACAGGGGCAGAAACAGGGCTTTCTCGGTACTTGATCCACCCAGGTGACCTCGCCAGCGCCTTCTAATATCGCGGACATTGCGGTCATCAGGAAATACCTCCTTGTATAGCGCTGCCGCCTCATTCTCATAGTTCGATGCCTGCTCATCAAGGTATAGACCCTTAGCAGTCGTAAACAAGACATGGACGACAAAGACGACACATGAAAGGATTGCTACTCCAAGCCAACTGTTCCGACTTTTAGCCCGGACCTGCTGAACCTTGAATTCGCCCTGCAACAAATTGATTTGGCGTTTATCAAAGTGACGACACATGAACTCAAATGGGTAGCATTCAAGTTCATGCTCCTGAAAACTACTGGTTTCTGAAGCCTGAATCTGACTCAGGCACAACTGCGCGCCTTCACGCATTTCTGGGTGAAGGTGCACCTGCAGATTATCACGATCAGTTTCGTTCAAAAGAGATACCGCCAGCGGTAACTGAGCCATCGTGGTTGTGAAGCCCAGGTTGTCAGCTGTCAGAAGGTGGGCGCGATTATCATCGACGAGTATATGGGTGCCCTCATCGTTGGGAATCATCAGCAGATCGACACACATAAAAGCAGGTCGAAGTTCCATTTCTTTCAGTCTTGCCAAAATAGACTGTATCAATGCGCGATCAATAACAGCAATTTCCAACTCATCATTGCCACCACGCTTGCCCATAGCAAAGTGGCAGTCATCAACATTTCTGGCCAGCTCCTCTTCAATCGCATACGGAATAGCCTGTACGATCTGGCGCTGCTGGCGGCTCGGTATTCGCGCCCTGGTGAGCAGCACGTCTTCGCCGCCGACCAAAATACGAGTTTCTCCAATCCAGCTAACGCCTTGGATCAACTCCTCAAATTCCTCGAAGTCACCACTACCACGCAGTCGTACGATACCGGTGGCATCGTCAAGCAAAAGCCAGTCAAGCTGGCTCCCACAGAATCTGACAGTCAGGTTTTCAGACATCACTACTTTTCTCTGAAGAGTCATCTGATTCATCTACAACCGGTATAATCTTCTTGCTGGAGTTTCTATATATCACTCTCATGCTTCCATCAATGGGGCTCCGCTGAACGATACTTGTAAGATAAGCAAACCGCTCTCTAAACCTAGCCTTCACTCGAACCTCAAAAAAGGCGGATTGTACACCAAGGCCATCACCAGATATTCCCAGTCCCGCCAGCTCAGGGCTCTGCAGAAACTCAAGTACGGATTCAAACCCCTGTAGCTCTTCCCTCTGAGCGACAAGCAGCTCTGCAGTTTCTACTCCCAGCCCGGCTGAAATTGATTGCAGCACCAGTGCTGACGCGGTGTTAATGTTCAAAGGCAAGCTCGTGGAAGGCAATGCCGCCAGGCTTGGCAACAGTTGTTCATAGACCTCCTGCTCCAGGTCAAGTAACAAACGCAGCTCACTAGGGTCCGCAATCATCTGGCCACTGGTTCTATAAGGTAACTCTAGCGCCAGATAATCGAAGTCTTCCGCTCCAAATTGCCTTACATTGGCGTCTTCATCAATCCAGTCAGCAATGCGATCTATATAGGCTGGATCAACTCCAAGCCCGGCGAACAGGTTGGCAAATCGAGCCCTTGCCAACTGGTGTTCAGCACCCTGTCCACCCAGACTGTTAACATTCAGGCGCCCCTGCAGGTCCTCGATCTGAATCTGCACTTCACCCTCTTCAAATTCAAAATGCAGGTTGGGGTTTGCCCAATCTTCCTGCAAATAGTCCCCACCTTCACTCTTTTCAAAATCCTCCCAAAGTATCTGCCTTGAGAGCTCTTCACCACCAAGAGCGTACTGCTTCGCCTGGTTCAGGTTGAAAAAATTCCTGGTCCGTTGAATCGTCATATTCTGATCACGGACCATAGCTACAGCCAGTACCGTTGCAATCACCACCACCAGAAGAATTGTTATCAGCGCCACACCGCGCTGAACGCCAGGAAGCCTATTCATCAGGGTCATCCTCCTGGCTCTCACGGCGGTCCCCTTCAGCATTATCCCTTTCTTCTGTACCGCCCCCATCACCAGAGTCATCAGAATTCTCATTGCCTTTCACTGTTTGGAAGGACAGAGCCGCTGAAGGAAGGACAAATACACGGCGAACGTCTCCATGAGTTTTGGTTGCAATAATAATTTCCATGGCAAGGGGCATTACTGCCTCAGAATTGAAATCCGGCCAGACATCCGTTCCTTCACCATCCTCATTTAACAGGCTAATTTGAAAGCTCTCAACACCATCGATCAAATCCTGGACCACTGCTTCTGAATCTTCAGCCCTGTCAAGCACCAGCCAGAAGTGTCGGCTAAGCTTTCCATCCGACAGCTGGTAGGCGACCCGCTGCAAAATGCTCCGCTGCCTTTTTGCCGGATTGTTCCAGCCGGTGCGGGTTAGCTCAATGTAGAATTCCCCGCTCCCAACGACGAGAGGCTGCAAGGGTTCTCCGTACTCATCGCGTACCGGGCGCGGTACTATTTGTGAAAAGTCGCGATCCATTACTGCTACCGCCCGAACAAGGGAACTGGTTGCCTTGTTGCTGCTTTGAGTGGCTTCATGAGTATCAATGATTGTTCGCAGCATCTGGTATGCACCAAGGCCAATCACCGCGAAAATTGACATGGAAACCAGTACTTCAAGGAGGGTGAAGCCGCATTGCTGTTTCATTTTCAGTGCTTTCCCATGAAACCACTGAGATTAACCAGTGCTGCATCAGGATCACTGGGCTTGTATACGAATATCTCAATCCGCCTCATATCGGGATTCTCAGTCTGGGTGACTTCAACAACCAGTTCCCATTCCATGCGTGCCATCTTGACAGACAAACGATCAGTGCCTACGGAAGGAAAACTATCGTCATCCCGCGGTACGAAGCGTATTTCATTAAAGTGATTTTCAGCCACCCACCATGCAAGTGTGCGCTCCTGAACCAGCGATGTCTGGTGCACGGTCAAGGAGGCATTGCGTACAAGCGCAGCTGATACAACTGCAAATATAGTGAGAGAAATCATGACCTCAACCAGAGTGAAGCCTCTGCTGCTACTCTGCATCTTCACCCAGCCAGGCCAATGCACCGTACCCATCCGATTCAAGTGTACGCTGCTGATCAGCTTCCAGTCGTGATTCAAATTGGAGTTCAAACGGTGTGATCTCACCACTTGAAAGGATCAATATTGGCGGCGCTTCATCCTCACCAAATTGCAATTCATGGCCTTCGACGTGAACTTCTATCTGAAAGTCAGGCGGCAACCCATGTTCTTTGAAGGGCTTTTCCTGCAACTGTTCCCAGGATTGCTGCAGATCATTGTATATATAAAACTGATACCTGTTTCGCTCCGGCCGAAAGCCATATTCATTGGCCTGGACTAGTGCCTCTTCCCTCAACATCTCCAGTACAACTTTTAACCTGTCTGTTTCTGTATCGAAGTCACCCGTTTGTAAAAAACTGGGCATATTGACAACGGCGATGCCCGTCATAATTGAAATGATAAAAAGTACAACGAGGATTTCAATGAGGGTAAAACCCCGCGAGAGGCACATTCTATGGTCGGTGAATGTCAGCGGGCGCGGCAAATCAACTATCCGCCACGGAATACCCGGTCCACTAGGCCAACTATCTGTTTATCAGTAGACCGTATCCGGTTAGAGTTCAGACAGCCTGATATCAGCATCGACCCCTTCCCCTCCTTCCTTTCGATCGGCGCCGAAAGAATAAACCTCGATGGTTCGATCTTCGCTGAAGTACATATAAGGCTCAGTCCAGGGATCTTCCGGCAGGCGCTTTAGGTAACCGTCGGCATTCCAGTTCCGGGCTTCCGGATAACCCGTTGGTTCATCCACCAATGCATCCAGCCCCTGGTCAGTACTGGGATACTGCCCGTTGTCCAGGCGATAGAGTTCCAACGCATTACCTACCTGCTGGATATCAGATCTAGCTGCAGTCACTCTCGCTTCATCTGGTCTGCCAATAATATTCGGGACTATCAATGCACCGAGAACGCCGAGTATCACAACGACTACCATAATCTCGATTAGCGTAAATCCTTCTATTCCTGAGACCTTCATATTTCTCCTAATAAACGCCAGCAAACACGATCTTAATGTAAATCATCTTAACGTGAATCAACCGGGTTATTCACCCTGGCAACTGCACCATCAGACCACGAGTTGGTTTAGGTTCATTATGGGCAGCAGTATTGCCATCACAATCGTAAAAACCGCTCCCCCCATGATAATCAACATAAGGGGACCAAACAGGCTAAGCAGGACTCCCATCAACAACTCAACATCCTGCTGCATGTGATGCGACACTCGACTCAGCATGTCGTCCAACTCACCGCTGGCTTCACCACTTGATATCATGTAGAGCATCATCGGTGGAAAGTAGCCGCTTTGCTCAAGTGCAACACTTAAGCTAGAGCCCTCACTCACCTTGACAGTCGCCTCGCCAATCTTTTCCCGCAGCCAGGTATTTGAAACGACCTCACCTGCTATTTTCAACGCATCTACCAATGGCACGCCACTGCGCGACAGGATGCTCAGGGTACTGGCAAATTGTGCCGTATTCAGCCCCCGGCTCATTTTCGCGACCAGTGGCAGGTGCAATAGTCGCCTGTCATAGGCAAGGCGAAAACGTGGCACCTGCAAGGTACGATTAAACCCATATACGACGGCGATCAGCAGCACAATCCCCATCAGACCAAAGTCCGTGACGAATTCACTTGCCGCAATGATCATGATAGTCAAGCCAGGAAGTTCCTGGCCGGTATCAGCGAACACCTTGACGATATCAGGTACAACATAACCTAGCAGCCCAGCCAGGATGGAGACAGTCAGGGTGAACAATATGATCGGATAAACCATGGCTTGCTGAATTTTAGCTCTCGATTCCTGTTGTGATTCAGTAAAATCTGCCAGCCGGTTAAGGACAAGATCCAGGTGCCCGGCTGACTCCCCTGCCGCGACTGTTGCCCGGTACAGGTCAGGGAATGCTTTTGGATATTCGGCAAAACTATTGGCAAGGGAGAACCCTTCCATTACTTTGGATCTCACCGTCGACATCATGAGCTGTGTTTTCACATTTTCACTTTGCTTTGAAACAGCAAGCAATGCTTCTTCCACCGGCAGACCAGCTGCTATGAGGGTCGACAATTGACGTGTAAGCAGGGCTCTCTCGCTGACCGACAGTGACGGTTTAAAAAACTCGCTAATCGGATTGCTTGTCTCACTATCACCACTATCCCTGGTAACGACCACAGAAAGCGGTGACAAGCCCCTGTCTCGTAATATCTGCCGGGCTTGTCTGCTGCTGTCCGCCTCTAGGATTCCCTTCTCTTCCTTTCCCCGTTCCGTGAGTGCTTTGTATTCGAATGCCGCCAAGATTAGTCCTCCATGGTGACTCGGAGAACTTCATCGATGGTGGTTATTCCCTGTAATATTTTTTTTCGCCCATCTTCCCTGATATTGGTGGTTGAATTTCTGGCGTGTTTCTCGATGTCCAGTTCGGAGGTACCGCCGTGAATCATACGGCGCATTTCATCATCTACGACGACAACTTCGTATATACCGGTTCGACCACGGTACCCTTCATGGGCACATTCCTCGCAGCCAACGGCTTTGTAAATGATCTGTGGTTTTTTCGCGTCACCATTTAGAAATTCAACTTCAAAGTCGTCTGCTACCGTGCGTTCGCGGCAATGTTCACACAGTACTCTCACTAGTCTCTGTGCCAGCAGACCAACGATGCTGTTGCTCAGCAAATAGGGCTGTACCCCCATATTTTCAAGTCGGGTCAGGGCTCCCACAGCAGTGTTGGTATGAATTGTGGATAACACCAGGTGACCAGTGAGGCTTGCCTGAACGGATATATCCGCGGTCTCGTAGTCACGGATTTCACCGACCATGACAACATCAGGGTCCTGTCTCAGAATAGCCCGCAGCCCCTTGGCAAACGTCATATCAGCCTTTGTATTGACCTGGGTTTGTCCAATCCCCTCGACGTCGTATTCAATCGGATCTTCGACCGTCAGAATGTTTCTGGTACGGTCATTCAACTGACCAAGGCATGCGTACAGTGTTGTAGATTTACCGGAACCGGTGGGTCCGGTAACGAGCAAAATACCATGAGGTCTGGCAACCACTTTTTCCATGGACTCCATATCTGCCGGACTCATTCCGAGATGCCCAAGATCCCGCCTGCCCTCCTGCTTATCAAGCAGGCGCATCACAACCCGCTCACCGTTACTCGCCGGGATCGTTGATACGCGCACATCGACTTCCTTGCCGCCAACCCGCACAGATATCCGACCATCCTGCGGCAGCCTTTTTTCAGCTATATCCAGCTTCGCCATCACTTTGATTCTTGATACAAGAAGTGGCGCCAGGGCCCGCCTTGGGCTGACCACCTCCCTGAGAACACCATCGACCCTGAATCGCACCACCAGACGGGTCTCGTAGGTTTCAATATGAATATCTGAGGCATCTACCTTAATAGCCTCGGTTAAAAGGCTATTGATCAACTTGATAATAGGTGCGTCATCCTCATGTTCAAGCAGATCACCCGTTTCAGGGATCAGGTCCGCGATACTGCCGAGGTCCATCTCCTCGCCCAGGTCCTCGATCATCTGCATGGCTTCACCGGAGTCATCCTGGTAAGTACTGGAAAGGTTACGGTCAAAGGTTGGCGAATCAACCTCCCGGCACTCAAAATCGGCGCCGGTAAATCTGCGCACTTCGGCCAGGACCTGATTGGTCAGGCCAACCTTGTAGACAACCACCAATCCAGAATCTTCTTTGGGCATTAATATCACCCGGTGTCGTTTTGCAAACCCAAAGGGCAACCGGGACACAGTTTTCGTCTCATCCATTTCAATATTCATCTAATTAGTTATAAAAGCACTGTATCCTATTGTTTTATATAGGATATTCTACCATAGATCTTTATACAACAGGAATGTAGTTTAATGTATTGTAACGCAACCATTGAAACCTCTCTCTCCATAAGTATCATTGATTACAATTATTGGTTTTAATTCAGACAGGTGATGCAAGAGCGAATGGTGGATTGACCCGATGAAAATGAGCGATGTAGACCTGAACCTTTTCGTTGTATTCGATGCCATCTATACGGAGGGCAATCTGACCCGTGCCGGTGAAATCATCGGTATTACCCAGCCGGCAGTGTCCAACTCACTATCGCGATTACGAACCTTGTTTGATGACCCGCTTTTTGTGCGTACCGCAGAGGGCATGGTACCGACACCAGTATCACAAAATATCATTGGTTCGGTCAGGCAGGCACTCGGACTCATTCGTTCAAGCGTCCAGGAAAGCGAGCACTTCAACCCCCATGAGTCTGACAAGCGCTTTCGCGTTTCCATGACTGACCTTTCTCAGGCAATTGTACTGCCATGGCTGCTCGGAAAGGTAGAACATGATGCGCCCCTGATATCTGTCGATTGCTACCAGGTGCATCGCCGGGACATGAATATTGAACTTGCTTCCGGCAACCTGGATCTGGCAATTGACGTACCACTCACACCAGACCAGCGGATTAAACAAGCTCCACTGTTCTCTCATCCACATGTGTGTGTCGTCCGCAAAGATCACAGCATCGTTAAGGACAAGCTGGATATTAGTACCTATTTGTCATTAAACCACATCCATATCTCTTCGCGGCGTGGGGGGCTGGGTCACGTGGACCTTTCACTCGGTAAAATGGGTAAAAGAAGAGAGATCACCCTCAGGACGCAGCACTATCTTTCAACGCCGCAACTGGTGGCGAGAACTGATCTGGCACTGACAGTACCACGGATTTTTGCAGACTTTCTGGTCAGTACCGGGTCAGTTCGTTACCTCGATCTCCCCTTTGCTGTCCCCAACCTGGAAAGCTACCTCTACTGGCATGAGAGCACAGACAAGGACCCGGCAAACCAGTGGATGCGAAATCTGCTCTTGATGCTACCGAGTAAACTGCATACCTATCCCTGATCTGACATAATCGCTATATGAATTTTGTTGGCAGTCATATTCTCTCCGTTTCCCAGTTTGATCGTCAGGCTATCAGGACAGTATTCGAGGTTGCGGACCGGATGCTCCCCTACGCCAACCGGCAGCGCATTACGCGCGTTCTTGAAGGCGCAATACTTGGCAATATGTTCTTCGAACCCAGCACCCGCACCCGGGTGAGTTTCGGCTGCGCATGGAATCTGCTCGGCGGTGAGGTCCGGGAAACAACCGAGATAAAGGCTTCCGCCATCGCCAAAGGTGAGTCTTTTTATGATACGGCCCGAGTCCTAAGCGGTTACAGCGATATGATTGTCATGCGCCACCAGTTGGAAGGCTCCGTTGATGAGTTCGCTGTCGCGAGTCGGGTGCCTGTCATTAATGGTGGTGATGGCGCCAATGAGCACCCAAGTCAGGCATTGCTTGACCTCTATACTATCCGTAAGGAGATGAAGGACCGGGGAAAAAATATCGATGGGCTTCGAATAGCGCTGGTGGGCGACCTGCGATACGGGCGCGCTGTCCACTCCCTGTGCAAGCTTCTGACGCTGTACGAAAACATGCACTTCATCCTTATTTCACCGCCGGAACTCAGCCTCTCAGCAGAGTATGTCGATGACATAAAGCGTGCCGGGCACAAGGTCTTGGAATCAGATGAGCTGCAAACCGGTATTGGCCATGCCGATATCCTCTATGTTACGCGGACCCAGGAAGAGCGGTTTCCGAATCAGGCTGAAGCAGACAAGTACAAGGGTCTGTTTCGCCTCAATCAGTCAATCTATACTGAATACTGTGAGCCTAACACCGTGATCATGCATCCCCTGCCCCGGGACTCCAGGGGAAATGCCAATGAACTGGACAATGACCTGAATGAAAATCCCAACCTCGCCATATTTCGACAGACTGACAATGGTGTGCTAATTCGAATGGCCCTGTTTGCCCTGATCCTGGACGTAGTAGACAAGGTTGAAGAAACCTCCAGCAAGGTCAACTGGTATACCGCCAGACGCTTCTAGCGCAACCTGGTTCCCACACCAACGGTCCCCATCGGGCAATTTCAAACTGCCAGGCATACCAGGTGAGGCGGAAGGCTAGACCGGTGGCTTCGGTGCGGCAATAGTTCCGGCTTCGGTTAAGGCATCAATTTCAGCATCCGTATAACCCACAGAGAGCAGTACATCACGATTCTGCTCTCCCACCCACTGCGCAGTAGTAGGCACATTGGCCGGTGTCCTGGAAAACCTGAAAAAGTTTGCAACGGCTGTCAGGGAGCCGAATCGATCATGATGAATGCCACTGACGTTAGTACCCAGGTCACCAAAAAACTGATTATCGATCTGATCAGAGCGAACCGTAACCACGGGTGCAACAGGAGCCCCCTTTTGTATAAACCGCTCCTTTAATGCCTCTCTGGCTATGCCGGAAAAGGCCGTGATGAGGACATTTGCGAGTTCACTTTCAACCCCTTGTTGCCGGGCTGAATCCCACGACGTCCAATCTACTAGTTGATCGCCGAATGCATCTGTAATTTTCTGCCAGTCCTGTGAGTTTCTGGCGACACAAATCACCCAGCCATCCTGGACCTCATACAACCGATTAACTGCTGACCGCCCCAGGGAACTGGCGGTTACATCCGGTTCTGGAGAACCTTCATATTTTACAATTTGTCCAGTCTGGGCAGCCATCGATGCAGCCACCTGGTTGGTAGATACCGCGCGGCCTTCACCGTCTCTATCACGCTGGGCGATGGACACGATGATGCCGTACACCGCCATCATGCCTGCAAACAGATCTGCCATGGGCATGCTGCTGTATACAGGTTGCTCTTTAGCCTCACTACCTAATGTAAACATCTGCCCGGACAGTGCCTGCATTAACAGGTCAAAGGAGGGTCGCCCATGCCAGCTTTTTGCGGCACCAAAACCACTGATCCAGCAGTAGACAATTTTCGGGTTCAGCGACTTGACCGTCGCATAGTCAAGACCGAGTTTTTCAGGAGAACCTGGAATCATGGCCTGCAGCAAGACGTCAGCTGACTTGATGAGGCGCTCAACGACCTTGCGCCCTTCTGGTGTACGTGAATTTACAGCAATACTTTTCTTGCCGACATTAATACCCAGGCAGGCAAGACCACCACCCCTGAAGCCTTCGCCTTCCGGTGGCTCTACCTTGATCACCTCTGCTCCCAACTCTACCAGTAATCGACCGGCTGTGGGTCCCGCTAGAAATCCGGTGAAATCCAGAACTCTTATGCCTTCAAGGGGGTGATCTGGCAAAGTGGCTTCGGTCTCCGTCGCTTGAGTACTCTGATTCTCGAGGGAAGCCAAAATCTCATCTTTGCCGGCCCCTAGCACCGGTGCTGGTGCCGGACCCGGCACGGTGGCACCTTCAAATACGAGCGGCATGCCAACCTGCCTTACCTGTCCTACCTCCGGGTCCTCCACGACCGAAACCATACCGTTTTCGATCACCAGATCACTGGCAACAAACTGATCCCGGTTATTGACTGCTGAGCCTGGTACTCCGAATTCCGCAAAGCGCTCTACCCATTCCGCCTGGGTTCTTCCCGCAAAAAGACTATTAAGAATTTCCTCAAGTGCCGGTTGATCATCAGGACCAACATACGGAGCGGTAGCAAACCGGGGATCATCCAATTGTTTAGTGTCAAGGCAGTCAACTAGTCGTTTGAAAAAAACCGGGTTTGCACAGGCAATCCCGACCCAGCCATCGCTGGCTCGAAAAACACGCCATCCCTGTCCAAGGCCCATTGGCGAAGGGGCACCCAGTGCCGGCATGGGCGGTATCTTGTCGGTAAAGGATGCCTGATAACCGGCGATATAGGCACCAATGGTTGTCCAGGGCACACGTACTTCCTGACCGCAACCGGTCCTTTGCCGCACAAGGATTGCTGCCGCAATGGCTCCTGAAAGCGTACCGCCGGCGGCGATGCTGATAGTTTGCAATACCGGAAACGCCGGCCCATCGCGGTAAGCAGCCGTACCGGCCATCACGCCAGCAAGTGCTGACGCAAGCTCATCGTCCTCGGGAAGCTCTGAATAGGGTTCCGCATCGGCATAGGGTGGTGCAAATGCCAGGATCTGAGCATCACTGGGCTGGTATCCCTCAAGTCGGGATCGACTACCGCCCACAATGATGACGTCTGCCGAGGCGAGTAATTTCCTGTATTCCGGGTCCTCCGGCTTCAGCACTATGCTCTTTTTGCCACGATTCCAACTGTAGTGACCGCTAGGTTGACGTGAATTGTCTCCACCCGGTGGTTCCAGCTTTATCACTTCTGCGCCGGAATCACGCAGGACTACGCCTGCGATTGCGATGGCAATACCTGCGTTGACCTCAACCACACGCAGTTTTTCAAGTGGCATACTCAAACCGATTCTCCAGACTAGTTTTAACCAAGAATAAGCTACTTCTTCCACAACTGACAAGGTGTTCATCAGGAATCCTGCGGTTGGCCTATCTGCTATACTGCGCCGCGTTTATCCCTAAGCCCAATTTTTCAGAAATAGAGCGATGCAGGTCCAATACCACAACCTCAATTTCGGCCTCGGTGAAACCATTAATCTGCTGAGGGACCAGGTCAATCGATTCGCTGCAGATGAAATTGCTCCGCGGGCTGCTGAAATTGATACCAGTAACGAGTTTCCACAGGACTTGTGGAAGAAGATGGGCGAACTGGGGCTGCTCGGCATTACGGTCTCTGAAGAATACGGCGGCGCAGGCCTCGGCTATCTGGCACATAGTGTATGCATCGAAGAAATAAGCCGTGCTTCGGCTTCCGTTGCACTGAGTTACGCTGCTCATTCCAACCTTTGTGTGAACCAGATCTTCAGGAATGGAACGAGTGATCAGAAAAAACGCTATCTGCCCGGGCTGGTAACGGGTGACGATATTGGTGCGCTGGCCATGAGCGAACACAATGCCGGGAGCGATGTGGTCAACCTCCAGCTCAAAGCCGATCAGGATGGCGACGACTATGTTCTCAACGGCTCAAAAATGTGGATAACAAACGGTCCGGATGCCAGTACCTATGTGATTTATGCGAGGACCGGGAGTGATGGTGCCGGTGGTATCAGCGCCTTTATAGTCGAAAGAGATACACCTGGTTTCACCCCTTCTCCGAAACTGGACAAACTTGGCATGCGTGGTTCGAATACCAGCGAACTGGTATTTACTGATTGCCGTGTCCCTGCCACCAATATTCTCGGCTTCAAGAACGAAGGCGTAAAAGTCCTGATGGGCGGACTGGATTTTGAGCGGGTAGTCCTGGCGGCTGGCCCCATCGGGATCATGCAAGCCTGCATGGACCTGGTTGTACCCTACATTCATGAGCGTAAACAGTTTGACCAGCCCATCGGTGAATTTCAGCTGGTACAGGGGAAGATTGCCGATATGTACACCAGAATGAACGCCAGCCGCGCCTACCTGTACGCGGTTGCTGCTGCCTGTGATCGTGATGAAACAACCCGCAAGGACGCTGCTGGCGTTATCCTCTACTGTGCTGAAAATGCAACCCAAATGGCCCTTGACGCCATTCAACTCCTGGGTGCAAATGGGTATATCAACGATTACCCAAGTGGCAGGCTGCTGCGCGATGCGAAACTCTACGAGATTGGAGCAGGCACTTCTGAAATTCGGCGTATGCTAATAGGCCGGGAACTTTTCAATGAATCTAGCTAGTTCCTGTCCGTAAATAGAGTAATGTGGCCAAGTATTGCAACACTACAATAACGTTAGATATATAAATCAATCACTTATGAAGGAACTAGCCCGCTCTATGTTAGAAAATGGACAAGAACTAGCTAGTTCCCGCTGAACCATGGCAATCCTGAGATCAAAGATCAGCACTGGTTCAGCCGAATTTAAAGCCAACCAGGCGGATATGAACGCACTCGTTGGGGATCTTCGGGCAAAGTTCGCGAATATCAGGCTGGGTGGATCCGAGTCATCGCGGCAACGTCACATCGAGCGTGGGAAACTGTTACCCCGGGATCGTGTTGATCAACTTATTGATCCCGGTTCACCTTTTCTCGAATTGTCACAGTTTGCAGCACTCAACATGTATGACAATGACTCACCAGGCGGCAGCATCATCACCGGCGTTGGTCGAATTTCAGGGCAGGAATGTATCATCATCGCCAATGACGCTACCGTTAAAGGTGGGACCTACTACCCGATCACTGTCAAGAAGCATCTTCGGGCTCAGGCAATTGCAGACCAGTGTAACCTGCCCTGTGTCTATCTGGTTGATTCCGGTGGCGCAAACCTGCCGCACCAGGATGAGATATTTGCCGACGGAAATCACTTCGGCAGAATTTTTTACAATCAGGCGAATATGTCTTCCCAGGGCATCCCTCAAATTGCAGCGGTTATGGGCTCATGCACAGCAGGCGGTGCCTACGTTCCGGCCATGGCCGATGAGAGCATTATCGTCAGGAATCAGGGGACCATTTTTCTTGCCGGGCCGCCACTGGTAAAAGCAGCTACCGGTGAAATTGTATCGGCGGAAGCTCTGGGCGGTGGCGAGGTTCATACTCGAATTTCAGGCGTTGCCGATCACCTGGCAGACGATGACCAACATGCACTTCAGATCGTCCGTTCCATCATTGCAAATCTCAACCGCAAGAAACCGGAACAGCTTGTCATCGAGGAGGCACGGGAACCACTATACGACCCGGCGGAGATATATGGCATCGTATCAGGCGACCTGGCCAAACCCTATGACGTCAGGGAAGTCATAGCAAGACTGGTCGATAGTTCCGAACTGGATGAATTCAAATCCAATTTTGGCTCAACGCTGGTCTGTGGCTTTGCACATATACATGGCATTCCCGTCGGCATACTGGCCAACAACGGCATACTATTTTCTGAGTCCGCACAGAAAGGCGCCCACTTTATTGAACTATGCTGCCAGCGAAAAATCCCCCTGCTCTTCCTGCAAAATATAATGGGTTTCATGGTTGGCGAGAAATATGAAACGGAAGGAATTGCTAAACACGGTGCAAAAATGGTGACTGCTGTCGCCTGTGCGAATGTGCCAAAACTCTCCCTCATAATCGGCGGCAGTTTCGGTGCTGGAAACTATGGCATGTGTGGACGTGCCTATGACCCCAATTTCATGTGGATGTGGCCAAATGCCCGCGTATCTGTCATGGGTGGGCAGCAGGCGGCAGACGTGCTGGCACAGGTCACTGAAGATAATTTGCTGCGCGCAGGACAGAGCTGGGAGCCGAGTGAGCGAGAGAATTTCCGCTCACCCATCATTGCGCAGTATGAAACACAGGGGCATCCATATTACGCGAGCGCTCGTCTTTGGGATGATGGCATTCTGGACCCGGCTGAAACCAGGACTGCACTGGGGCTCGCCCTGTCGGCCTGCCTGAACAAGCCCGTCGGTGACACCAGGTTCGGCATTTTCAGGATGTAATGCAGAAGCCCATTACCAGACTGTTAATCGCGAACCGGGGAGAAATAGCGGTTCGTATCATGCAAACCGCGACCAGGCTGAATATAGCAACTATCGCTGTTTACTCCAGTGCCGATGCCAACGCCCTGCACGTTAATTCCGCCGACTCAGCGTACCTGATTGGGGATGCACCCGCCCAGGATAGCTACCTGAATATGGATAGCATCCTCCAGGCGGCCATTGATTCAGGCGCGGACGCTATTCATCCTGGCTATGGTTTTCTGGCTGAAAATCCAGAATTTGCACTAAGGTGCGAGCAGACAGGGATCAGGTTCATAGGCCCGCCCGTTGAAGCTATCAGGTCAATGGGGCTCAAGGGAATCGCAAAAAAACTGATGCAGGACGCCGGCGTCCCGGTCTTGCCAGGTCTTAACCTGGTAGATGAAAAGACAATAGCAGCACAACTGGAAGATATCGGTTACCCCGTACTGATCAAACCTGAAGCCGGTGGCGGCGGCAAGGGAATGAAGATCGTTCATGAAAGTGGACATCTCATTGATGCAATCCAGTCGGCAAAAAGGGAGGCGAGCTCAGCCTTTGGTAACAGCACCCTGATCGTAGAAAAATACCTGTCGCATCCCCGCCATATTGAAATTCAGGTGTTTGCAGATCAGCATGGCAACTGTGTACACCTGCAGGAACGTGATTGCTCCCTTCAGCGTCGTCACCAGAAAATACTTGAAGAAGCACCAGCGCCTAATTTCCCAGACGGACTGCGCCAGCAAATGGGCAGAGCTGCGGTGGCCGCGGCAACTGCTATTGGCTATGTAGGTGCAGGGACAGTCGAATTCCTGCTGTCGGAGGACCGGGAGTTTTATTTCATGGAGATGAATACGCGTCTCCAGGTTGAGCATCCGGTAACGGAAATGATCACTGGCCAGGATCTGGTTGAGTGGCAAATCAAGATCGCAGAGGGCAGCCTGCTACCGGCGTCACAGGATGCTATTGGTATTCAGGGTCATGCACTGGAAGCCCGCGTATATGCGGAGGATCCTTCGAATGATTTTCTCCCGGACAGTGGGAATATCGACTATCTCGAGCTTCCCCCTGGTATACGATCGGATAATGGTGTCAAAAAAGGAGACTCCATTGGCGTATTTTATGATCCGATGTTGATGAAAATTGTAGCCTGGAGCGATTCGCGCGAAAAAACGATTTCCCAGCTTAAGGAAGCCCTGGCATCACTAAGAATCGCAGGCATCAAAACCAATCGGGATTTTCTCATTCACGTGCTGAGCGATAATGAATTCGTCGAAGGTCGGATTGCGACTGACTACCTGGATCGAAGCGCTGCATTTGAATCACCATCACAGCATGACCTTCACGACGCTTTGACAGCCACCGCTGCCTACCTGTTGCGACAGGATAAGACGTCCTCTCCCTGGCAAAGTGAAACCAATTTCCGACTGAATCAGGAAAATTCCAGCGACCTGATGATGTCCATTGCAGGAAACGACTATAGCGTGACCACGACCTTTTCCAACCATGTCATCAGCATCGAAACACCCTTCGCAATGACGTCATTGAGCAGCGACCATGAGCTGCATATCTTCCGGCTACGGGATCAGTTAACCGTATTTCTGCCGAACAGAACCGTGATGGTCGCCCTGCCGGGAGTAGAAAGTCAGCATTCGAGCGAATCTGAAAAGAACGTCAGGGCGCCCATGTCCGGAAAACTGATTTCCGTACTGGTGGAGTCCGGTGCCGAGGTTTTAGCTGGTACACCACTTGTGGTTCTGGAAGCCATGAAAATGGAACACACGATATGTGCGCCTGCCGATGGCAGGGTCGATACAATACATTTTTCTGTAGATGATCTGGTGGAAGAAGGCATTGAACTGCTGGACTTTGCACCCAGCTCCTGACAGTTTTCACCCCGGCACCTGAACCGCCTGTTCAGATGCCGGAGAAGGAAAACCTACAGCAAAGCGTCAAATTCTGGGACAGCCTTAAATAGGTCCGCGACAAGTCCATAGTCAGCAACCTGGAATATTGGCGCATCTTCATCCTTGTTGATGGCGACGATAACCTTACTGTCTTTCATGCCGGCAAGGTGCTGAATTGCACCGCTGATACCTACTGCAATGTACAGGTCCGGTGCGACGATCTTGCCGGTCTGACCAACCTGCATATCATTAGGTACAAAACCCGCATCAACGGCAGCCCGTGAGGCTCCGATTGCTGCGCCCAGCTTGTCCGCAACTGACTCCAACAGGGCAAAGTTCTCACCATTTTGCATCCCCCTGCCACCAGAAATAATGATGCTGGCGGCGGTCAATTCAGGACGCTCCATCTCAGCAATCTCTTCTTTATCCCATGAGGATAGACCCTCATCTTTTGCTATATCAAGATTCTCGATGGTGGCACTGCCCCCTTCTGCTGAAACCGGGTCAAAGGCCGTGCCCCTGACGGTTAGTACCTTGATTGAATCGCCTGATTGTACCGTCGCAATAGCGTTACCAGCATAGATGGGTCTCTCAAAAGTGTCTTCGCTGACAACACCGCTGATATCTGAAATCTGAGCGACATCCAACAGTGCTGCTACCCGCGGCATGTAATTTTTACCGGACGCAGTGGTCGTAGTGAGGATGTGAGAGTAATTTGTCCCAACTTCTACAACCAGGGCAGCAATATTCTCTGCCAGGTCATGAGCGTATGCCTCGTTGTCTGCAACCAGTACCTTGGCAACACCCGCAATTTTGGCTGCAGCTTCACCAGCCGCTGCACACCCTGAACCGGCAATCAAGACATCTAATTCTCCACCGATAGCCTGGGCCGCAGCGATAGCGACCAAAGTGGAAGCCTTAACTGAACTGTTATCATGCTCTGCTACTACAAGAATACTCATGAGATCACCTTCGCTTCATTTTTTAACTTATCGACCAACTCTTCCACCGATTCAACGATAATTCCTGCCTGTCTTGCTTCAGGTGGTGTTACTTTCAGAGTCTTTACAGAAGGTGTGACATCAACACCAAGATCTTCTGGCGTATAGGTATCAATGGTCTTTTTCTTCGCCTTCATGATATTTGGCAGTGAGGCATAACGTGGCTCATTCAGTCTCAGGTCAGTCGTGATAACCGTGGGCAGTTTGACCGTAATGGTTTCCATACCAGCATCGAGTTCACGGGTAACCGTCGCAGTACCGTCGCCAATCTGCAGTTCCGATGCAAACGTGGCTTGTGATAGCCCAGCCAAAGCCGCCAGCATCTGTCCCGTCTGGCTATTGTCATCGTCGATTGCCTGCTTACCAGTGATGATTATCTGCGGCTGTTCTTTTTCGACAATCGCCTTAAGAACCTTGGCAATAGCAAGTGGTTGTATATCTTCTTCAATTTCAACAAGGATTCCCCTGTCAGCACCAAGTGCCAGTGCCGTTCTGATCTGTTCCTTGCAAGCACTCGTTCCCACAGAGATAACAATAACTTCTTCTGCGGTACCTGCTTCTTTCAGGCGAACAGCTTCTTCAATGGCAATCTCATCAAAGGGATTTACCGACATTTTCACGTTATTTAGATCGACACCTGTGTTGTCACCTAGAACGCGAATATTCACGTTGTAGTCTACGACACGCTTGACAGCT